>NZ_JAVYJF010000024.1:0-101112 GCF_032621715.1 Pseudomonas sp. zfem004
AGCTTGCTGATGGCGTCGTCGCCGTCGAACGCCAGTACCTGAAGATCGTGCTGAACCGCCGGCACGTGGAAGCGCAGGCGCTCTGTAGGTGTTGAGTCGAACATCCGTTGTCCCTTGTCAGGTCAGTCTGGCAAGGGCTCGCACAGCGTCGCCCCGCCAGGGGAAAAGTTGCCAAGCTAGCGGGGTTTCTCAACGGAGCTCTGTAGGTGTTGAGTCGAACATCCGTTGTCCCTTGTCAGGTCAGTCTGGCAAGGGCTCGCACAGCGTCGCCCCGCCAGGGGAAAAGTTGCCAAGCTAGCGGGGTTTCTCAACGGAAGATGCAGGACCCGTCCGAGCGCTTGTAGGACGATTCTCAGCAGGATGTCGGGCATATCCAGGTGGTCTGGTTCCGCTGAAGGTGTAACCCGGCCGCTGCAAACGCCCCGATCACCCACAGGACGATGATTCGCCAACTACTCATCCAGCAACTGGATGCAGTGCCTGGGCTTGCTGGCAGGGGACCAGATGCAGACAGCGTTGGACTCTGAAATGGCATGGGCATCGTGGGAGCGGGCTTGCCCCGCGATTGCGTCAAACCACACAGCATCTACACGCGTCTGGCGCAATCGCGGAGCAAGCCCGCTCCCACGGGTTTTCGTTCAAGGATGCGATTGAGTGATGGCCGGTCGCCCATCCCTCTTGCCAAAAGTTTGGAATACCATAATATGATATCCCGTAGACCTTGAATTCTTCGGCCGAACCTACAATCACAAGACGGCCAGCGACACACAGTGAAATCAGCTCCCCGAACACTATTGGCGGGCGCACCACCAGCCCCGCCTCGAATAACAAAAGCAACGAGGGCGTAACCATGCTGTTGAGCAAACGAGTAACCGCAGTGCTGTCCGCCAGCCTGCTGACCCTGGCCTGCCAGGCCACCCAGGCGGCCGACAGCCTGAACTTCGTCAGCTGGGGCGGCACCACCCAGGATGCGCAGAAAGCGGCATGGGCCGAACCTTTCAGCAAGGCATCCGGCATCAAGGTCGTGCAGGACGGCCCCACCGACTACGGCAAGCTCAAGGCGATGGTTGAAAGCGGCAACGTGCAGTGGGACGTGGTCGACGTCGAAGCCGACTTTGCCCTGCGCGCCGCCAGCGAAGGCCTGCTCGAACCCCTCGATTTCAACCAGATCAAGCGCGACAAGATCGACCCGCGCTTCGTCTCCGACCATGGCGTCGGCTCGTTCTTCTTCTCCTTCGTGCTCGGCTACAACGAAGGCAAGCTCGGCGCCAACAAGCCGGTGGACTGGTCGGCGCTGTTCGACACCAAGACCTACCCCGGCAAGCGCGCCCTGTACAAATGGCCCAGCCCCGGCGTGCTCGAACTGGCCCTGCTGGCCGACGGCGTAGCACCCGACAAGCTTTACCCGCTGGACCTGGACCGCGCCTTCAAGAAGCTCGACACCATCAAGCAGGACATCGTCTGGTGGGGCGGCGGCGCCCAGTCGCAGCAACTGCTGGCCTCGGGTGAAGCCTCGCTCGGACAGTTCTGGAACGGCCGCGTGTACGCCCTGCAGCAGGACGGCGCACCGGTCGGCGTGAGCTGGAAGCAGAACCTGGTCATGGCCGATTTCCTGGTCATCCCCAAAGGCGCCAAGAACAAGGACGCGGCCATGAAATTCCTGGCCAACGCCAGTAGCGCCGAAGGCCAGGCCGAGTTCGCCAACAAGACCGCCTATGCCCCAGTAAACGTCGACAGCGTCGCCAAGCTCGACAAGGACCTCGCCAAGAACCTGCCGACCGCCTACGCCCAGGACCAGGTGACCCTGGACTTCGCCTACTGGGCCAAGAACGGCCAGGCCATCGCGGCCCGTTGGAATGAGTGGCTGGTCAAATGAAAGTCGCCATCAATGCCCTGCACAACGCGCAAGGTGCCCCCAGCGGCACCGGCGCGCCACGGGCGGACGACCGCCGCCCGCCCCTGAGCCAACGCTGGCGCGGCAGCCGCAACCTGCTGCCGGCCCTGCTGTTTCTTGGCCTGTTCTTCTTCGCCCCGCTGATCGGCCTGTTGCTGCGCGGGGTACTGGAACCGGTGCCTGGGCTGGGCAACTACGAGCAGCTGTTCGCCAACTCGGCCTACGCCCGGGTGCTGTTCAACACCTTCTCGGTGGCAGGCCTTGTGACCCTGATCAGCGTGCTGCTGGGCTTCCCGCTGGCCTGGGCAATCACCCTGGTGCCCAAGGGCTGGGGCCGCTGGCTGCTTAACATCGTGCTGCTGTCGATGTGGACCAGCCTGCTGGCGCGCACCTACTCCTGGCTGGTGCTGCTGCAGAGTTCGGGGGTGATCAACAAGCTGTTGATGGCGCTGGGCATCATCGATGCGCCGCTGGAGATGGTGCACAACCTCACCGGCGTGGTGATCGGCATGAGCTACATCATGATCCCGTTCATCGTGCTGCCGCTGCAGGCGACCATGCACGCCATCGACCCGATGGTGCTGCAGGCCGGTTCCATCTGCGGCGCCAGTCCCTGGACCAACTTCTGGAAGGTGTTCCTGCCGCTGTGCCGCTCGGGGCTGTTCTCCGGCGCGCTGATGGTGTTCGTCATGTCCCTCGGTTACTACGTGACGCCGGCCCTGCTGGGCGGTGCGCAGAACATGATGCTGCCCGAGTTCATCATCCAGCAGGTGCAATCGTTCCTGAACTGGGGCCTGGCCAGTGCCGCTGCCGCCCTGCTGGTGGTGATCACCCTGGTGCTCTTCTACCTGTACCTGAAACTGCAGCCGGAATCCCCGGTCGGTAACGCGAGGTAATCCGCCATGCTGCTGTCACCCAATGCCATGAGCCGCCCGCTGCGCACGGGCCTGTACCTGACCACCGGGGTCATCGCCGCGTTCCTGCTGCTGCCGGTGGTGTTCATCATCCTGCTGTCGTTCGGCTCGTCCCAGTGGCTGGTGTTCCCGCCGCCGGGCTGGACCGTGAAATGGTACGTGCAGTTCTTCTCCAACCCCGAGTGGATGGACGCCGCGCTGGCCAGCCTCAAGGTCGCCGTGCTGACCACTTTCGCTGCCGTGGCCCTCGGCCTGCCCACTGCGTTCGCCCTGGTACGTGGCCGCTTCCCGGGCCGTGAACTGCTGTACGGCCTGTTCACCATGCCGATGATCGTGCCGCTGGTGATCATCGCTGTGGCGGTTTATGCGCTGTTTCTCAAGCTGGGCTACACCGGCACGCTGTTCGCCTTTGTGGTCAGCCACGTGATCGTCGCCCTGCCCTTCACCATCATCTCGATCATCAACTCGCTGAAGCTGTTCGACCAGTCGATCGAGGATGCTGCGGTGATCTGCGGCGCCTCGCGCCTGCAGGCGATCGTCAAGGTGACCTTCCCGGCGATTCGCCCGGGGATGATCGCCGGTGGCCTGTTCGCCTTCCTGGTGTCGTGGGACGAAGTGGTGCTGAGCGTGATGATGGCCAGCCCCGACCTGCAGACCCTGCCGGTAAAAATGTGGACCACCCTGCGCCAGGACCTCAGCCCGGTGATCGCCGTCGCCTCGACGCTGCTGATCGGCCTGTCGCTGCTGGTCATGGTCATTGCCGCCGCCTTGCGCCGGCGCACCGAAAACAACGCCTGAGCGCCCGGAGAAAACAACAATGAGTGCAGTGATCAAAGACGACGCGCCGAACAAGACCCTGGTCAGCCTGCGCGGCCTGAACAAGCACTACGGCGACTTCACCGCCGTGGACAACCTCGACCTCGAGATCCAGGACGGCGAGTTCCTCACCTTCCTCGGCTCCAGTGGCTCGGGCAAGTCCACCACCCTGTCGATGCTGGCCGGGTTCGAGACACCCAGCAGCGGCGAGATCCTGGTGGACGGCCAGTCGCTGGTCAACGTGCCGCCGCACAAGCGTGACATCGGCATGGTGTTCCAGCGCTACTCGTTGTTCCCGCACCTGAACGTGCGCGACAACATCGCTTTCCCCCTGGCGATCCGCAAGCTCGGCGCGGCCGAGACCAACAAGCGCGTGGACGCCATGCTCAAGCTGGTGCAGCTGGAGAAGTTCGCCCACCGCAAGCCCTCGCAGATGTCCGGCGGGCAGCAGCAGCGGGTGGCGATCGCCCGGGCGCTGGTATACGAGCCGCGCATCCTGCTGATGGACGAACCGCTCGGCGCGCTGGACAAGAAACTGCGTGAAGACCTGCAGGACGAGCTGCGTCAGCTGCACCGTCGGCTCGGGATCACCATTGTTTACGTGACCCACGACCAGGAGGAGGCGATGCGCCTGTCGCAGCGCATCGCCATTTTCAGCCACGGCAAGATTGTCGGGCTGGGCACTGGGTATGACTTGTATCAGAACCCGCCGAATGCGTTTGTCGCTTCGTTCCTGGGCAATTCCAACTTCCTGCGGATCAAGGCGAGCAGCCATGGGGCTGGCAGCTTCGAAGGGCAGCCGGTGGCTATTCGCCTGACGCCGGGACTGGCTGCGGGGCAGGATGCGCTGATCATGGTCAGGCCGGAGAAGGCCCTGGCCCTGACGGCTGAACAGGCTGCCCGCGAGCCTTTGCCGGCGGGCTGGAACGAGGTGGCAGCCACGGTTGGTGAGGTGCTGTTCCTCGGGGAGAGCCAGACCTGCCATGTGGTGACCCAAGGCGGGACGGAGCTGACGGTCAAGGCGTTGTCGGCGGCGGGGATGCCGATGCGGGCGGGGGATAAGGTCAAGGTGCGGTGGGCGGTGGCGGATGCCTGTATTTATACCGAATGGGCGGAGAGTGATTTGAGTAAGGGGGCTGGGGCGCATTGATTTGGGCTTCGGCCCTCAGAGTGTTTGTTTTGATAGATG
The DNA here is from genome assembly GCF_032621715.1 of Pseudomonas sp. zfem004. NCBI lineage: Bacteria > Pseudomonadati > Pseudomonadota > Gammaproteobacteria > Pseudomonadales > Pseudomonadaceae > Pseudomonas > Pseudomonas sp. zfem004. The sequence continues at coordinate 4,814 of NZ_JAVYJF010000024.1, forward strand.
TATGCGCATTCAGCGGCGATGGCGACGCATAGTCACCTTTCCGCCCTTACGGCGGCCTACTTTGGTCTTGGCCAAAGTAGGCAAAGCCGCCCGCTCCATCATACGGCCCCTGCGCTGCGCTCCGGGGGGCCCTCCAGTCACCTCCACTCGGCCTCCTGAAGTCGCAATTTGTGTTGCCTGGACTATCGCGCGCTTAGAAGCAAGATCAAGAGCAGATCAAGAGCAGATCAAGAGCAGATCAAGAGCAGATCAAGAGCAGATCAAGAGCAGTAATGCGTATATCTGAGCCTGGCTGTTGTTTATGTATTGTTTATTCGGGCCCTATCGCCGGCAAGCCGGCTCCCACAGGTACAGCGCAAGTCTGTGAGTTTCGCACTAACCTGTGGGAGCTGGCTTGCCAGCGATTGCAATCCTGAGTTCCCACTTAGTCCAACTAGCGACAGCTAACGCCAGCCCAGGCGCCGCCCCTAACTTGCCAGCGGTTGCAATCCGGAGTTCCCACTTAACCTGACTAGCGACAGCTAACGCCAGCCCAGGCGCCGCCCCTAACTTCGCGACTTCAGGAGGCTGAGCGTAGGCGTCTGGAGGGCCCTGGTGCGCAGCACCCTTCGGCGTTAGCCGAAGGCGCGAGATGTAGACTTGCGGGAGCGAAGGGACCCCGAAGCGCAGCGTAGGGGCCGTATGATGGGAGCGAGCGGCTTTGGTTACTTTGGCCAAGACCAAAGTAACCCGCCGTAAGGGCGGAAAGGTGACTATGCGTCGACATCGCAAATGAATGCACATACAAATATGAAAACAAACAACTAACAGAGCAACAGAGCAGTCAATAAACTGATTAACGATCTAACCACAAAATATCAAACGACAAGACGCCACCATCAAACCGAACTTCGCCCCTCCCCCCCATCACTGATAGCCCCTCTCCCCACCACCCCATCCATCTCCCCAAGAAACCCCGCAATCTCCCGCCGCCCCCGCAAATGAACCACCGGCACCCCAGGCCCAATCGCCACCCGCATCGCCTCGATCCCCCGCCGGTAGGCCCCATCGAACCCCCAGACAAACTTCAAGAACTCCACAAACTCCCAGTTCAACCGCTCACTGCAACCCGCCGGCAAGTCAGCCCGCGGCCGCCGGCTCAACGACCGCAGTACCACCCGCTTCAGGCAAACCCAGCGCGGCGTATCCAGCCAGATGATCAAGTCCGCCCGCGGCAACCGTAGATCGAACGTACGCCGCGAATAGTTGCCCTCGCACACCCACGCATCCCCCGCCACCGCCAGGCGCACCTGATCACGGAACACCTCGGCCTCAGGCTCCACCCAGCCCGGCGACCAGAACAACCGGTCCAGGTGCACCACCGGCAACCCCAAGCGCTCGCCGATGGCCCGTGCCAGGGTCGATTTGCCGCTACCGGAATTGCCCAGAATCACGATGCGCTGCATTTGCATTCCCTCGCTGCAAAAAAGCCGGCGAGTGTACCGCCGGGGCATGGCGCCGAACAGCGGCTTCCAGAAGCCGTTGACCGCAAAATGCCAGGGGGAGCCACAGGTTTTTGCCACAGGACAGGATCAGCATAGAAGCCTTCGGCGGCGATCGCGGCACGACGTTATACTCCCCGCCCCTGCAACCCGGACCGGACCCCATTCATGCGCCAAGCCCTGCTCATCGTCGACGTGCAATCCACCTTCAGCCCTTCGGAAAAGCTGGTGGACGGCATCCGCGCGCTGTCGGCGCATATCCCCACCGTCGCCTCGATCGAACTGCACGATGAACAGGTCACCCCGTTCCAGCGCCAGCTCGGCTGGCACCCGGCCAGCGAGGATGTGGCGCTGGTCGAGGCCGACAAAGTGTTCGTCAAGCACGGCTACGGGCAAACCACCGAAACCCTCGAGTACCTCAAGGGCCTGGGCGTCGAGCGCGTGCTGGTGTGCGGCCTGCAGACCGAAACCTGCGTGCTGGCCGCAGGCTTCGCCCTGTTCGATGCGGGGCTGTGCCCGACCTTGATCACCGACCTCACCATGGGCTCGTCGCTGGACCGCTCGGGGCAGTTGGGCATCAGCCTGTGGCAACACCACTTCGGCCAGGTCACCACCGCCGCCGAAGTGATCGCCGGGCTCAAGGGCTGACCTGATACCCCCGCCCCTGCAGGCAACCACTGTAGGCACTGGCCTGGGCCTCATCCTGGCCGCGGCGGTCCTGGCGACGCTCCTGGCGTTGGCGCATGCCACCCACGGCTGCACCGGCGGCAGCCGTTTCGCCGGCGCGGTTCTGCCGGTACTGCTGCTTGGCATCGTCGCTCATGCGGTCGTATACCTCGTCGTGCTGGTTGCCACGCACCTGGGCACCGGCAGCGCCCGCCACCGCCCCGGCGGCGGCGCCCTTGACCCGGCCCCCCACATGCGCACTGCCAGTCGCCGAATTGCTGGCGACGCTGTTGCAATCGGCCATGTCCTGCTGCATCTGCTGGCTGCTCTGGCCCTTGAGCGGCGTGACGGTCTGGGCCTGGGCCGATGCCGCCAGCAGCACCAGCAGGCAGCCCCATGTGACGGTTCGCATGCTCCACCTCCACTCGATTGAAGTGCCGAATGAAAGGATAGGCGCGCCTCCACCCTGCAAGGCCCCGGGCAGCGACCTCTCGTCATTCTGACGTAAATTTAAATTGAATTTAAATTTAGCCCCGAGCAAGCTCCGACCACGACCCACCCTCGGAGCCCGACCATGTCCACAGCCCCCCGCGAACCGCGCAAGGACGGTGAAGCCACCCGCACGCGCATTCTCGAAGCCGCCGGCGAGCTGTTTGCCGCCCAGGGTTTCGCCGAATCCAGCAACAAGGCGGTGGCCGCCAAGGCCGAGGTCGACCTGGCCTCGATCAACTACCACTTCGGCAGCCGCAACGGCCTGTACCTGGCGGTGCTCGACGAAGCGCGCCGGCGCTTCCTCGATATCAGCAACCTGCAGCGCATCCTCCAGGCACCGCAGCCTGCCACGGACAAACTGCGCGCACTGATCGAGCAGGTCGTGCACAAGGCCAGTTCAGGCCAGGGAAGCTGGCACCTGCGGGTGCTTGCCGCCGAACTGCTCACCCCCAGCAGCCATGGCCAGGCCTTGCAGGGCACGGCGCCGCAAAAGCTCATGCTGCTCAAGGGGCTGTTCAGCGAGATCAGCGGCCTCGCCCTCGACGACCCCGCGCTGACCCGCTGCATCCTCTGCGTCACTGCGCCCTGGGCGATGCTACTGATCGGCCCGCGTGGAGGCTCCGGCGCCGTGCAGGAAATTCTCGGCATGCCCTGCGCGCAAGTCTGCGAGCAGCTGTACCGCTTCGCCCTCGCCGGCCTGCGGGACGCCGGCCAATCCCCCCTCGCCCAGGCCAACCCATGACAACTCCATTGACTGCGCTCGAACGCGATGCCCACCCGCCAATCCCCCTGCTGCTCGGCGCCCTGCTGCTGGTGATGTTCCTCGCCGCACTGGACCAGACCATCGTCTCCACCGCCCTGCCCACCATCGTCAGCGAACTGGGCGGGCTGCGCTGGCTGTCCTGGGTGGTCACCGCCTACCTGCTGGCCTCCACCGTGGTAGTGCCGCTGTACGGCAAGTTCGGCGACCTGTATGGCCGCAAGCGCGTGCTGCAGGTGGCCATCGTGCTGTTCCTGGTGGGCTCGGCACTGTGCGGCATGGCCCAGAACATGACCGAGCTGGTGCTGCTGCGCGCCCTGCAGGGGCTGGGCGGTGGCGGGCTGATGGTGGTGGCGATGGCCGCCATCGGCGATGTGATCCCACCTGCCGAACGCGGTCGCTACCAGGGCCTGTTCGGCGGCGTGTTCGGCCTGGCCACGGTGGTCGGGCCGCTGATCGGTGGCTTTCTGGTCGAGCAGCTGTCGTGGCGCTGGATCTTCTACATCAACCTGCCCCTGGGCCTGCTGGCTCTGCTGGTGATCGGCAGCGTGTTCCGCCCGCACGTGGCGCGGGTGAAGCACGTGATCGACTACGTCGGCGCGTGCTTCCTTACCCTGACCCTGGCCTGCGTGGTGCTGATTACCAGCCTTGGCGGCAACCTGCTGGCGTGGGGCTCGCTCGACATCCTGTGCCTGTCGCTGTTCGCGCTGATCGGCCTGGTGGGCTTCATCCATGAACAGCGCCGTGCCGCCGAGCCGATCATGCCGCTGCACCTGTTCGGTCACCGCACCTTCGCCCTGGCCGGGCTGATCGGTTTCATCGTCGGCATGTCGCTGTTCGGCTCGGTGACCTTCCTGCCGCTGTACCTGCAGGTGGTGAAAAACGCCACGCCGACCAGTGCCGGGCTGCAGATGCTGCCGCTGATGGGCGGGCTGCTGGTGGTGTCGGCCATCACCGGGCGGCTGATCAGCCGCTGGGGGCGCTACCGGATGTTCCCGATCCTCGGCACCTTGCTGCAGGCGATTGCCCTGGCCCTGCTCAGCCGGCTCGACGAGCACACACCGATGGCGGTGATGAACCTGTACATGGGCTTGCTCGGCGCGGGCCTGGGGATGGTCATGCAAGTGCTGGTGCTGGCCGTGCAGAACAGCGTCGAGCCGCGCCACATGGGCGTGGCCACTTCGGGGGCAACCCTGTTCCGCTCGATCGGCGGCGCCATCGGCGTGTCGGTGTTCGGCGCCCTGTTCTCCCACGCACTGCTCGAACGCCTGGCGCAGGCGTTCCCGGCCGATACCCCGGCGCCGACCAGCCTGTCACCCGAACAGGTGCATGCCCTGGCCGCGCCCCTGCAGCAGGCCTACCTCGCCGCCTTCTCCGGGGCGATGCATGGAGTGTTCCTGGTGGCCTGCCTGGTCACTTGCCAGGCCTTCGCGCTGAGCTGGCTGTTGCGTGAAGTGCCGCTGCGCAAGGCGGTGGCCTGAGCCCTGCCGACACATGACACCCGGTCATGCATGGCCTGACGATCGATCGTTTGTCCGGCCCCGGGGCGCTGCGCTCTAATTCGCGAAAACAACGACACCTCGCACGGAACAACCCAGGAGCCATCCATGATTCTCGGAAAAACGCTTGAAGCCTGGTGCCAGAGCCACCCCCTGATCCGCGAGCTGGTGGCCTTGCAGCCGACCCACTGGTTCAACCCCGGCATCGCCCCTGTCGCCCAGGCGCTGAACGATGTCGGCCTGGACGCCGCCGACGTTGCCGCCGCCAGCGCCCGCCTCGCGCGCTTCGCGCCCTACCTGGCCACGGTGTTCCCGGAAACGGCGGCCAGCGGCGGCATCATCGAGTCGCCGATCCGCCCGCTGCCCAACCTGCAGCGCACCCTGCTGCAGGAGGCCGGCCTGCCACCCAGCGGCGCATTGTGGCTCAAGGCCGACAGCGAACTGCCGATCTCCGGCTCGATCAAGGCCCGTGGCGGTATCCACGAAGTGCTCAAGCATGCCGAAGACCTGGCGCTGGCTGCCGGGCTGATCACCCTGGACAGCGACTACCGGGCGCTGGCCAGTGACCAGGCCCGGGCGTTCTTCGGGCAGTACAAAGTGGCCGTCGGCTCCACCGGCAACCTGGGCCTGTCCATCGGCATCATGAGCGCCAGGCTGGGCTTCCAGGCAACCGTGCACATGTCGGCCGATGCACGTCAGTGGAAGAAGGACAAGCTACGCGGCCATGGCGTGACAGTGGTCGAATACGCCTCCGACTACAGCGTGGCGGTGGAGCAAGGGCGGCAACAAGCCGAAGCCGACCCGGCCTGCTACTTCGTCGACGACGAGAACTCGCCGCACCTGTTCCTCGGCTACGCCGTGGCCGCCGAGCGCCTGGCCAGGCAGTTCGCGCAGGCGGAGATCAGCGTGGATGCCGAACACCCGCTGTTCGTCTACCTGCCCTGCGGCGTGGGCGGCGGGCCTGGCGGCGTGGCATTCGGCCTGAAGCTGGCCTTCGGCGACCATGTGCATTGCCTGTTCGCCGAACCGACCCATTCGCCGTGCATGCTGCTGGGGGTGTACACCGGGCTGCACGATGCGGTCAGCGTGCAGGACTTCGGCATCGACAACCTCACCGCCGCAGATGGCCTGGCGGTGGGCCGGCCTTCCGGGTTCGTCGGTAAGGCCATGCAGCGGTTGATCGATGGCTACTACACCGTCACCGATGAAGAACTGTATCGCCTGCTGGCCCTGGCCCACGACCTGGAGCAGGCGCGCCTGGAACCCTCGGCGCTGGCCGGCGTGCCGGGCCTGCTGCAGGTGCTGGGCGCGGCGGATTACCTGGAGCGCAACGGTTTGACGCCTGCGCGCATGGCCAAGGCCACGCACCTGGTCTGGGGCACCGGCGGCAGCATGGTGCCTGCCGACGAATATGCCGCTTACCTCGCCAAAGCCCGCGACTGAACAGGAGCGCCCATGCCCGCCCCCGCCCACCTGCTCGCGCCGAAACTCAATGGCGCGCACCTGGCCAACCTGCACACCTTCCTGGTGGCTGCCCGGCACCTGAGTTTTGCCCGGGCGGCCGACGAGCTGTGCCTGACCGCCAGCGCGGTGAGCCACCGGATCGGCCGGCTGGAACAGCAACTGGCGCTCAAGCTGTTCCACCGTTTGCCGCGCAAGGTCACGCTTACCGAGGACGGCGAGCGCGTGTTCCAGATCATGCAGCGCACCATGGATGCGCTGTCTGAAGCGGTCTGCGACCGCGCCCATGGCCAGGTGGCCGGGCAACTGACCTTGTATGTGCGGCCATCGGTGGCGCAGTGCTGGCTGGTGCCGCGGCTGGCCGAGTTCACGGTGCAGTACCCGGATATCCAGCTGGACATCCGCGTCGGCAACGAGAGCATCGACTACCGAACCCGCAAGGTCGACCTGGTGCTGTGCTATTCGGACGGGCATTACCCGGGGCTGGTCAGCACGCCGCTGATGGCGGAGCGGATCGCGCCGGTGTGCTCGCCCGAGTACGCCCGGCGGCATGGGCTGCAGGGCGGCATCCAGGGGTTGGGCGGCTGTACCTTGCTGCACGATGTCGCGGCCTGGGACAACGCGGCGCACGATGCCGAGTGGCGCTCGTGGTTGCAGCGCATGGCGCTGGATGTGTCGCTGCCGGAGCGCTTCCTCACCTTCGACCGCTCCGACCTGTGCACCCTGGCTGCGGTGAACCATGTGGGCGTCGCCATTGGCCGTGAGCAGTTGGTCAAGGCACGTATCGCCAACGGCGAGCTGGTTTTGCCGTTCGGCGACTTCGTCGAGGCAGACCGCTGCGGCTATTACCTGGTGCACCCGCCCCACGAGCCGATGCCGCGGCGGTTGCAGGTGTTGATCGAGTGGTTGCAGCAATCGGCTATGGGAAGCGGCTGAGCGCTATGCGGCCTTCGCAGGCATATCATGTTCTGTGTGGGAGCGGGTTTACCCGCGAAGCAGGCGGCGCGGTGGATGGCACCGGCTCTGCCGGTGTTCGCGGGTAAACCCGCTCCCACAGGATACGCGCCGTTTCGAAGCCAAGCGTTGTAATTGTGGGGGAGCAGCCTGCGATGAGTTAAACGCAGGCAGTACAAGACAGTTGCTCCTACAAGATGACCGTTCTCCAGCCCCAACCCTCAGGCCTGTGCTTCGAACGCCGGGTGATAGCTCACCTGGCCACTGGGTACCGGCCCGTCCAGGGTGAGGGCCTGGAAGTACTCCGCCGGCACACCGGGTAGCACCAGCGCCGGCTCGGCCTTGAAACCGAAACGCCCGTAGTAGGCCGGATCACCCAGCACCACACAGCCCTGACCACCCAGGCGCTGCAGCTCGGCCAACGCGGCCTGCATCAACGCCGTACCGATGCCTTGGCCCTGGCGCGACGGTGCAACGGAAATCGGCCCCAGGCCGAACCAACCATTGGCGCCGGATGTAATGGTCACCGGGGAAATGGCGACATGGCCGACCAGCACCCCACCCTCCTCGGCCACCAGCGACACCGTGAGCTGCCCGGCCTTGCGTAGTGCCGTGACGATGAACTGCTCGGTGTGGCTGCTATGTTCGGCGTTGGCGAAGGCCGCCTCGGTCAGCCGGCTGATGGCGTCGATATCACCGGGCTGCTCGTCACGGATATCGAGATTCGGGTGCAGGTTGCTGCGGGTGTCGGCGTCTATCAGCTGGCGCAGCGCCGCGAACAGCGGGGTGGCCGCCGTGTAGCGCTTGCCGTAGCTCAGGTTGAAGGCGTAGTCGAAATCCGGCGGGTTGCGGCCCTGGTTGTGCTGCAGCAGGGTTTCGAGTTTGTCCAGGGCCTTCACCGCCTGGGCTTCCGGCGAACCCGCGGCTTCGTAGTCTTCCCACAGCGCCAGGAGCTCGGCCTGCAGCGGCGCGTCCAGGCTGGACAGCAGCGTCTGCAGGTCGGTGCGTTCCTGCTCGCTCTTGTCGGGGAACGCATGCTTGCTGACGGCCGGGATATCGCCATGGATGGCTTCGCCCAGGTCATGGATGACGCACATCTTGAGCACCTTGAGCAGGTCCAGGCCGGCCAGTTCGTCGGCGAAGGTCATGGCCATCAGGCACAGGCGCCAGGTGTGCTCGGCGGTGCTCTCGGCCCGCCCGTTTGAGGTGTGCGCGCTTCTGAGCACGCTTTTGAGCTGCTCCGCCTGGCGCAGGAACTCCAGGCGGCCGTGCAGTTTGTCGATGTCCATGTCGTTACCCTCCAGATTGCAGGCTGGCACCATAAACCATGCGTGCCCGGACAGGTAGAGGGTGTTGCCGGCTTAGTGGCTCGGCGCCTTGCGCCAGGCGCAGAACACCGTGGCCAGCACGATCAGCGCCGCACCCGCCGCCATGCGCAGCGAAGGCTGTTCGCCGAACAGCCACCAGGCGCAGGCGATGGCGTACACCGGCTCCAGCGCGATGATCATGCCCGCCGTGCGCGCCTGCAGCCCGTCCAGGCTCTTGACGAACAGAAACTGCGAAAGCCCGGTGCAGAACACCCCCAGCAGCGCTAGGTTGATCCAGTCCGAGGCGCTCAGGCTGCTGGTCGCCAGGTGGCTGAAGGCAAGCGGTGCCACGACGATCGCTACTACGAGGTTCTGCCAGAACGACACCTGCAGAGCATTCATGCCCGCCGGGCGGCGGCGGTTGGCCACCGCCAGCAGGGCGAACGCCAGGCCCGAGGCCAGGCCCCACAGCAGGCCGACGGTGCCGCTGTCGAGCAGGTCGAACGAGGGCACCACCAGCACCAGGCCGGCCGTGACCATCAGCAGCAACAGGGTTTCGACCGCACCGATGCGCTCGCGGAATACGGTGACGTCGATCAGCGCGATGAACGCCGGGAAACTGGCGAAGCCAAGGGTGGCCACGGCCACGCCTCCGACCTTGACCGCCACGAAGAAGGTCAGCCAATGGGCGGCGAGCAAGCCACCGGTCACGGCCAGCACCGGCAGGTTGCGCCACTTCAGCGCATCGAGCAGGCGCGTGCCCTTGAGCCCGGCGACAAAGCCCAGGGCGATGAAGGCGAAGGTGGCGCGGCCGAAGGTGATCAGGCTGGCATCGGCCTCGATCAGTGCGCCAAGGATGCCGGTAAGGCCAAACAGCACGGCGGCGATATGGGCGACGAGCAACGCATTGCGGTGGCCGCCCGACGAATCGGCGGCAGAAACGGTGGTAGCGATCATGGCAGTCAAGTCTCACAAGCACGCGTGCACCAAGGCCGTCGACGGCAAGGCGCACGTTGGGGGTTGTTCGGGTTTTCTAGTTATGGATGCCTGCCGGTGGTCCGGGGCACGGGGCGCCGCAGCGTTGGAATTGTGAGACGAGGCTGCTTACTCGTAGGTGTCGCGCCAGCCAGCCCGTGGCGCAGGGTTGACCGATGGATCAATTATTCGGTTTTGGCGGTGGCGGGAGCAGATTGGCAAAGACGTGTGCTTGTCTGAATGCGACGTGCGCGGTGGCGGAGAGCGACATAGCCTTGCCAGATGAACACGCCCACCCTGTAGGAGCAACTGCCCTGCTCAACTGCTTAAGCTAGCGCGATCTCTGTGGGAGCGGGCTTGCCCCGCGAACACGGGCGAAGCCCGTAGCACCCATGCTCAATAAACAAAACGTTCCGCGAAGGCCGGATTTTTCAGAAGCGCCCGGCATACACGCCATGAGCGTTTTCGTAGGCTGCGATCCTTTCTCTACAAGGAGTGCAGCCCATGGCTTTCAACGGATACATGAGCATTACCGGCAAGCGGCAAGGTTTGATTTCGTCGGGCTGCAATACCCAGGCGTCCATCGGCAACAGGTGCCAGGTCGCGCACCAGGACGAGATCATGGTGATGTCGTTCAGCCACGGTATTGCCAACCCGGACAACACCCAGCGCGGCACCCACCAGCCCGTTATGGTCACCAAGCTCATCGACAAGTCCACACCCTTGCTGGCCCAGGCCGTGGACAGCCGTGAAGTGCTCGACTGCGATATCCAGCTGTACCGCATTCATCCGGCAGGTCATCGGGAGAAGTACTTCTCCGTAAGGTTGGAGGGCGCGGTGATCGTTGGCCAGGAGCTGGATGTGCCCCACGCGGTGCTCTTGACCGACCAGGATGCCGAGGAGCGGCTGCTTATCAGCTATCGGACCATCAGCTGGATTCATCACGCCGCCGGAACCACCGGGTACGCCAGCTGGGGTGAGGAGTTATGAGCCAGCGTGACGAAGAATATGGTGAGCGGCTGGATGAAGCGTATTGGGAGGTGAATGCGGCGGCGTCTCGGTTGATCAGCTATGGCTGTGGGATTAGTGCTAAACACCTAAGCGATCGGCGGTTGCGGATGCAGTTCAATCGGGAACTGGCTTATTACGCGCGGCGTGTGATGGATGATGTGTACGAGCGACGCATCACCCCGGAGCAAGGGCTCGAACGGATTCAGGCCGAGAAGAAGAGTCTCTACTCGCAGGCGACGCGGATATTTACCCAGTTGGGAGGCATGGCTGGCGGTGTCTCGCAATTTGCTGAGGGGTTAGGGAGCTGCATAGGGAGTCTTGGTTCCACATGCGTGATTCACGGGGCGCCGTTGATCATGCATGGAGGTAACAACCTTTACGAAAATGCCCGGGGTCTCTACGAAGGTCGAACCGATGTGGTCGGGCCTGTGAGGGAGCTCTATCAGGACGCAGCCAAGAGCCTGGGGTATAGCGAGCAGGATGGCAATCTCGCGTACTACACGGCGGATCTTTTCCTTTCGGGGCGGGCGTTGTGGCGAAAAATTCCAAGGCGAGACGCATGGCGGCTATATCGATACATGGATGCTGACAAAGAACGAAAAATAAGACAATTAGGTAAGGGAGGGCTTTTATTCGAGTCCCTCACATCCGGCCTGACCATTAAGCAATGGATGGATGAATACAGAAAGTGAATTTACTTCTTCTTGGGCTTTTTGCAACATGCGATGTCGCAATCAGCTTGCTGCTGAATAAATTTGTTTTCAAGAACCTGGATAGATTTTTGCAATTTTTAGGCTCGTTATTGTTCAATGCCTATATGGGGGGTGTTTATATTGAACTAATGGGTGGAGATGGGTTCATCCGTTTCTCCCATAATTCGATAACTGATTTCGGTTTCTGGTTTGTGGTTGTCCTTACTGCGGCAATGGTCTTTTTCCACATTTGGGCTATGACCTCACGTAGCGTTGACTGACCCTAAGTTTTGGTTATAGCCGAACAGCAGGGACATGGTGGCCTTTCGTGGGAATGCAAGATAATTCCATGAAAGACGAGATATATGGAGGGACCGGCCAGAAAAGACTATCGTGAAATTTATAAAAGTTTAGGGCGTACCGGGCGGGAGGGTACGCCAGCCTAATTGTCCGCCGATGCAGCGCTGTCGAAGGGGCGTTGCTTCGGCCTGCTCTAAAAGCGGATGCATTGAGGCTCTACAGGTACTATTCCGTTGCTAAAGAGATGGCAGTGAAATAGATGAGTAGATTTGCAGTTTTTATGGAGGGGCTTACAAATGGCGCGACCACACAATAGCTCAATGAGTAGTTTAAGAAGTGAGCATCTTTGAATTTGCGCTAGTGATCCTGGCGGATGTACCATCAACACTATTTCTTCGACGACATTTGTACTCTGAAAATAGCAGCATATTTCGGGAAGTGCTAGCTCATTTACATGGCTTTGCAATGGGGGCATTTTATATGTTGATCTTGAAAAATGATAAGACATTTTTCGTGGAAATTGATTATGGTGACAATTTTTATCGAGACCTAATAGTGCTGAATGTCGGCACGCTGATTATGATTTTCTTTCATGCATGGTCTATTTCGGTACGCCACAAATGATTGAATATTGTAGGCGGGTTTGCTTTGAGGGTGAGTGCTATGCTGGGACGCTTTACAAACTTGCCAAGGAATATTGGACCATCCAGAAAAGGGCTGCGAAGCAGCCCCATTCCTACAATGCAAAACTCACGGGCATTGGCAGGTAGACGGCCCGAATACTGGCCCTGCGCATGGGTCCTTACCCGGCCCGAACACCGGGCACGAGGCCTGGGCGGTCAGCGAGAACCCCAGGGAAAACAGCACAGCCAACAGCACCTTCTTCATTTTCGACCTCCTGGTCTTCTTTCGAACATTCCTTGTTTGCCTCAGGGGCAGACGCACTCGGTGGGGCCGAGCACAGGCCCCGCGCAAGGGTCCGGTTGCGGCCCCAGCACTGCGCAATCAGCGTACGCCGTCATCGAGCACATCCACAGCAGCAGCGATGCCGCCAGCAGTTTGCTTTTCAACATGACCTCCTTGGTCCTGGTCTGTCCTTCGGGATGGCCGGCGCATGAACCGCCGGCCCCGGGACAGCTAAGACCAGACCCGGCGATCGCGCCAGCTTTCGCTGATCAGCCCTGCAAGCCAGCCGCCTTCGCCCGCGCCGCGTGCAGCTTCTTGTAGCTGTCCACCAGGCGCAGGTGGCGGTCCAGGCCTTCGAGTTTCATGCTGGTCGGGGTCAGGCCGTGGAAGCGCACGCTGCCATCCACCGAGCCCAGCACCGCGTCCATGCGCTCGTTGCCGAACATGCGACGGAAGTTGTGCTCGTAATCTTCCATCTCCAGCTCGTCGTCCAGCACCACCTCCAGCACCACGTTCAGCGCCTGGTAGAACAGCCCGCGCTCAACGGTGTTGTCGTTGAACTGCAGGAACATCTCCACCAGTTCCTTGGCCTCGTCGAAGCGCTGCACCGCCAGCTGGATCAGCAGCTTCAGCTCGAGGATGGTCAGCTGGCCCCACACCGTGTTGTCGTCGAACTCCACGCCGATCAGCGTGGTGATGGTGGTGTAGTCATCTACCTCGGCATTGTCCAGGCGCTTGAGCAGCAGCTTCAGCGAACGGTTGTCGAGGCTGTGCAGGTTGAGGATGTCGGCACGGAAACCCAGCGCGCGGTTGGTGTTGTCCCAGATCAGGTCCTCGACCGGGTAGATCTCCGAGTAGCCCGGCACCAGGATGCGGCAGGCGGTGGCGCCAAGGTCGTCGTACACGGCCATGTACACTTCCTTGCCCATGTCCTGGAGGATGCCAAACAAGGTGTCGGCCTCTTGTACGTTGGAGTCCTCGCCATGGCCGCTGAAGTCCCACTCGACGAATTCGTGGTCGGGCTTGGCGCCGAAGAAGCGCCACGACACCACACCACTGGAGTCGATGAAGTGCTCGACGAAGTTGTTCGGCTCGGTCAGTGCCAGGCTGTCGAAGGTTGGCTGCGGCAGGTCGTTCAGGCCTTCGAAGCTGCGGCCCTGCAGCAGTTCGGTGAGGCTGCGCTCCAGCGCCACTTCGAAGCTTGGGTGGGCGCCGAACGAGGCGAACACGCCGCCGGTGCGCGGGTTCATCAGGGTCACGCACATCACCGGGAATTCACCGCCCAGCGAGGCGTCCTTGACCAGCACCGGGAAGCCCTGCTCTTCCAGCCCCTGGATACCAGCGACGATGCCCGGGTACTTGGCCAGCACCTCCTGCGGCACGTCCGGCAGGCACAGCTCGTCTTCGAGGATCTCGCGCTTGACCGCACGCTCGAAGATCTCCGACAGGCACTGCACCTGGGCTTCGGCCAGGGTGTTGCCGGCGCTCATGCCGTTGCTCAGGTACAGGTTTTCGATCAGGTTGGACGGGAAGTACACCGTTTCACCGTCGGACTGGCGCACGAACGGCAGCGAACAGATGCCGCGCTCCTTGTTGCCCGAGTTGGTGTCGTACAGGTGCGAGCCGCGCAACTCGCCGTCGGGGTTGAAGATCGCCAGGCAGTGCTCGTCGAGGATCTCCTCCGGCAGCGCATCCTTTGGCCCGGGCTTGAACCATTGCTCGTTGGGGTAATGCACGAACGCCGCATTGGCGATGTCCTCGCCCCAGAACTGGTCGTTGTAGAAGAAGTTGCAGTTCAGGCGCTCGATGAACTCGCCCAGCGCCGAGGCCAGCGCGGCTTCCTTGGTGGCGCCCTTGCCGTTGGTGAAGCACATCGGCGACTGCGCGTCGCGCACGTGCAGCGACCACACGTTGGGCACGATGTTGCGCCACGAGGCGATCTCGATCTTCATCCCCAGGTTGGCGAGGATCGCCGACATGTTGGCGATGGTCTGCTCCAGCGGCAGGTCCTTGCCGGGGATGTAGGTGGTGCTGTCGGACACCGGCATCAGCAGCGCCTGGGCGTCGGCGTCGAGGTTGTCGACCTGTTCGATGATGAACTCGGGGCCGGTCTGCACCACTTTCTTCACGGTGCAGCGGTCGATGGAACGCAGGATACCCTGGCGGTCCTTGTCGCTGATGTCTTCGGGCAGCTCGACCTGGATCTTGAAGATCTGGTTGTAGCGGTTCTCCGGGTCGACGATGTTGTTCTGCGACAGGCGGATGTTCTCGGTGGGGATGTCGCGGGTCTGGCAGTACAGCTTGACGAAGTACGCCGCGCACAGCGCCGAGGACGCCAGGAAGTAGTCGAACGGCCCCGGGGCCGAGCCATCGCCTTTGTAGCGGATCGGCTGGTCGGCGATCACCGTGAAGTCGTCGAACTTGGCTTCGAGACGGAGGTTGTCGAGAAAATTGACCTTGATTTCCATGCGAGGGGGTACCAGGAAGCGGGGCGGAAAATGGCGGGTATTATCCGGGATTCGCCGGCGAATGTCTTGGCATGCCGCCGGGCGACCGGTAACAGGCCGCCCGGCCGTGCGCTCATGGGGTTTTGCGCATGCCCATGTGTGCGTCATCCATCAGGGCCTTGGCCAGGTCGCCGAGAAAATACCCGGCCCAGACCAGCACCGGGTCGTTTTCCATCACACCGATGAATGACGCCCGGCGGGCGCTGTCCAGCAGTTCGCTGGCCTGCTCCAGGGCGTGGTCGGCGCAGTTACCGGGCTCTACGCGAAACAGCCGCGTGCCCTCGCCCACGCCCGCGATGCAGGTGGCCGCGCCGACGGTGTAGCCGAGTTTGCCGATGCCTTCGGGTAAGTCGTTTTTCATGTGACATCCTCGCTTGGGGTTTGCATGCAGGCGCTCAGTGCAGCGTGTGCTCGCTGGGCTGTGCCCTGCGCTGCAACTGGGCCAGCGCGCATTCCACCAGGGTGCGCAGGGCGTCGAGTTCGTGCGTCACGGTCATCAGCATGATCGTGGCCGGTGATCGGGGCAGGAAGGTGAGGGATTGATGGGCCACGGCCAAGCCACACAGGGCGTGCTCCATGGCTTCGACCAGGGTGTCTTCGAGGTATTGGGGGATATCGGGGGGATGGGGTGGGTCGGGGACGATTTTGAGCATGACAACCTCCGCACATAACGAGTGGGACCGCTGCCAGATCACTTGCAGATGATAGGGAGGCGGCTACGTACGGGCCTGCAAGACCGGGCTTGGAGGTCAATTCCCGGCTGGCCCGAAGACCACCCGCACGCAGCCACCATAGAACGAAGCCGATGGCTTCGTGGGGTGGACTGAGACCGACCAAGCAACGGGCTTGCAGACCCGGCCGCTGAATTTGCAGCGGCGTGCCGAGACTAGACCTCAGTTTGATGGCGCAAAAGCCGGGAAAGCATGCTTCGGAAGGGGACTACGTGGAATAGGGATAATCCGATTCATTCTTGTAGGAAAGAGGCCTTCAGCGCGCACCGAGATTCCGCGTCGTACCAACAAGGCGGACCAGGTAATGGCACAGGAGAGACTGGCCCGCCTTGTTGGCTCACCTCGATTTAGAGATGCGCGCTGATGACGCTGCGCCAGACTCAAGACCTACTCCGCCCGAAAACTCCACACAATCTCAACCACCCGCGAAGCCAGCACCAGATAAAGCACGCACAAAATCACCTGCAATACCGTGTGATAAGGCAACTTGGCCAATCGATGCAAGGTATCGCTGACATTGAGCAGCAACAGCAACGCCGAGACCAGGATCAGCCCCCATCCGGTAAAGCTCGACACCCACAGCCCCAGCAGAACCTGCTGATTGCCATGAATAGCCTCGGTCCCCGCCGCAAACAATAGCGCGCACACCAGCAAATTCTTGAAGTTGTCGAAGACCTTTGTGCTCAGGTCGGCCTCAAGCAGTTCGAGGTACTTTCGCCACAGCCTGCGCATGGCCCGCGCTCCCGATTCAGCGGTTATAGCGAATAACGATGCCCTTCAACTTGCGTCCCTCGATGGAGCGGATATCGCGGTCCCACAGCGGCCCGCTGACATAGGCGGCCACCGGCTGGATGCGGTCGTACACCACCACCACGGCATCGCCGCCAATGCCTGCCGCCTCGCTACGCAGCTTCTGCTCGATTTGGCTGACCGAGGCCGACGCATCGGTACCGGCATCAATGACGATCTCTCCCAAGCGCACATGGGGCCGGGTCGGCTCGCTGCGCAGGATCTCCACGCTACCGGGCAGGGTCGGTGCCGGGTGCGGTGCGCCGACGTATTCGGTGGTGCGGGCGTCGATGCTGCTGCAGGCCGTGAGGGCCAGGGCCAATGCGCCCAGCAGCATGGCGGGGACGAAGCGATGCTTGAACATCCTTGGTTCTCCTTGGGGAGCGAGGGGTCGCCAGGAAGAAGGATGGTTGAGAAATGCCTGATGGCAAGTACAAGGTCCTATCGCGGGGCAAGCCCGCTCCCACGTTGACGCACACGGTCCTGTGGGAGCGGGCTTGCCCCGCGATAGCGTCGGCGAAGATTCACGCCGCCCTCGCCCGCTGCCCCTCCCGCACCACCTGCGCCAAGCGCCGCAACCCTTCCTCCAACTGCCCCGGCGCCACATGGCTGAAGTTCAGCCGCAAATGCCCATGATGCCGGTCCGGCTCGGGGAAGAACGGCTCGCCCGGCATGAACGCCACATCCACCGCCAATGCGGCCTGGAGCAAAGTACGGGTGTCCAACGGCTGCTTGAGGGTCAGCCAGAAGAACAGCCCGCCCTCGGGCTGCTGCCAGTCGGCAAGGTCGGCGAAGTGCGTTTGCAGCGAGGCCTGGAACGCATCGCGACGCTCGCGGTAATAGTCACGCAGAGTCGCCAGGTGCTGCTGATGCTGCTCGCTGCCCAACCACTGCAGCACCTGCCACTGGCCGACGCGGTTGGTGTGCAGGTCGGCGGCCTGCTTGAGTCGCAGCAGGTACGGGAACAGGTCCGGGCTGGCGATCAAGTAGCCGACCCGCAACCCCGGCAACAAGGTTTTCGACACGGTGCCGGTGTAGATCCAGCTGGCCTTGCGCAGGCGGCTGACGATGGGTGTGGCGCTGGCACCGTCGAAGCTCAGCTCGCGGTAAGGCTCGTCTTCGATCAGGGTGACGCCGAACTCGTCCAGCAATGCCGCCACGGCGTCGCGCTTGGCCTCGCTGTAGCGCAGGCCGGACGGGTTCTGGAAGGTCGGGATCAGGTAGATGAACGCCGGGCGATGCTGTTGCAGGCGCTGACGCAAGGCGGCCAGGTCTGGCCCGTCGGCTTCCATCGGCACGGCCAGGCAATCGGCGCCGAACAGCTGGAAGATCTGCAGCGCGGCCAGGTAGGTCGGGGCCTCCAGCAGCACTTCGGTGCCCTTGTCGAGGTACAGCTTGGCCGCCAGGTCCAGCGCCTGCTGTGAGCCGCTGACCACCAGCACCTGGCTGGCCTGGCAGTCGATGCCCAACGCCCGCGCCTCGGCTGCCAAGGCTTCGCGAAGGGCCGGCTCGCCCTCGCTCATGCCGTACTGGCCCATGGTGACCGGCATTTCATCCCACATCACTTTGGGCAGCATGGCCTCGGCCGGCAGGCCGCCGGCGAACGACATCACCTCCGGGCGCTGGGCCGCGGCGAGGATTTCACGGATCAGGGAACTCTTGAGGCGCGTGACACGTTCAGAAAAGGCCATGGGATCACCGGTAGCGGGGCGTGGGGTAAATAAGTCAAACTGCTTGACCGAAATTACGACGACCCTCACGGATAAGTCAATATGCTTGACCTTAAAAACCCAGCCTCCCAGCAACAGGCCATGGAGGCGTTCTTCTTCGGCTACCAGGCGTTCACCGCCAAGGCTGACGAAATGCTCGAACGCCGGGGCCTGGGCCGGGTGCACCAGCGGATCGTGTTTTTCATCGCCCGTTACCCGAACCTGAGCGTCAAGGAACTGCTGGCCGTGCTCGGGGTCAGCAAGCAGGCCTTGAACATGCCGCTGCGCCAGTTGATGGAAATGCGTTTGGTGGACAGCCTGCCGTCCGAGGCCGACAAGCGCATGCGCCTGCTCCAGTTGACCGAAGAAGGCGCGCGCCTGGAACAGGCCCTGCGCCGCGAGCAGGTGAAGCTGCTGGAGCGGGTGTTTGCCGAAGCCGGCGAAGCGGCAGTCAATGGCTGGATGGCGGTCAACCAGGCACTGGCCGGGAATCCGCCTTCAACTGATTGAGACATTTGAGACATGGCCGCGACTTCACAATGCCCACCGCGATACCGCGCCATGCCAACAAAGCGTATATCGATGAAACATCAGGAATAACTGGCCCGAAACAGATGTGGGAGCTGGCTTGCCAGCGATGCGCCGCGCGGGCGGCGCTCGATCTCATAGGCGCTACAAAAACACCGGCGGACACCTGGTGGCCTTCACCCAATCCTGATTACCCAGGGCCAGCGGTGTGACGCCCAAGGGCCTGTCTTGAAATCTCATGTAGGCCACTAGGTGTATGACGATAGCTCTGCAGCGCCCTCAAGATCGAGCGCCGCCCGCGCGGCGCATCGCTGGCAAGCCAGCTCCCACAGTTTGTTTCGGGCCAATTATTCCGGTGGAAGTACCGGCGCCTGCCTTGGTGCATGGCAGTGGCTATGCTCTCTTGAGCCCGTCACGCAGAACTCAGGACACAGAATGGGACTTTTCGACCGTTTGTTCGGCGGCCGTTTCACCCAGCCGCCACCGGATGAGCCGACGCTCAGCGACGCCGCGATCATGCGCGAGCTGCACCCCTACCGCCCAGGCCTCAAGGCCTTCTCCCAAGCCCTGCTGGCGCACCTGCCCGAGCAGGAGCGCGCCCGGCTGGTCAGGCGGGTGCTGCGCATCTATGGCCAGGGCGAGGAGCCGACCAGCGCGTTGAGCCTGGCCTTGCTGGCCCCGGACAAGGTCTTGCCGGTTGAACAGCGGGCGCTGCTGGCCGTGGACTGGAACGGCTTCGACAGTTTCGAGTATCTGGCCCCCTACCTGGTGAAGGCCAGCGGCGTGACCGAGAGCTATGCCTATGAACATAACGGCACCCAGACCATGGCCCAGGTGCTGAGCGGCTTTGACCATTGGCTGGCGGGCCAGGGCAAACGCTTCCTGCAACTGGACACCGGCGGCGACGAATACGTGGGCTGCATCGTTGCAGCCGACCAGGTCGACAGCATGATCGAACTGGCGCAGCAGGCCGGCATCGAGGCTGGCCTGGAAAGCTTCTGAACGCGGCGCTAGTCGTTCGCCTGGCGTTTGGCGTTCTTCTTGACGATGGCCTTCATCCGGGTGGCGGCGCGCTGCACCGTCGCCATCTTTTCCGGGCGCTTCATGCCGCGCCATTTGCGGATTTCTTCGCGGGTGCGGCCGCAGCTCACGCACAGCTCGCTGTTGAGCTGGCACAGCGAGACGCAGGGGTTGTCGATGTCTTTGGCCATGGGGCTGCTCCGGTTGCGGGCGCGGATGATACGCCAGATGCGCCGGCCTGCCACCTGCCCAGCCCCAGGCCGACAGCCTGTTGCGTGCAACGGAGAGCCCCCGGGGCCAGTTGACGGCAAGACCGGCTCGCCTACGCTGAGAAGACGCATGACTGCTCCCTGACCAGTGGAGGAGTGAAAGTGCCTAAAGGATACACACCAAAACGAAGCGGCATCGTCCGTTCGTTTGCCATGACGGTGCTCTATGTATTTCTCTGCATCCCTTATGGCCACGCTTCCAGTTTCGGCACAGAAGCGTTCGCTTCGCTATATCCCTTGCTGGCTCAATTGTCAGACCAGAACAGTGCGGACAACGAAGCGCTGCAGGCCGAGATCGACAAGACCTCAAGCGCCTTTGACGCGATCGTCAAAGAGTTCAATGGACGTGACGCCCCCCTTCCCACAGCATTCAATGCATCGATAGAGGCCTATCGCGAGCAACTTTCCCGTGCGCTTGGCACCCACAACCCCAAAGAAGCCATTGAAGTCATGAGCGCAGTCCGGCAGGACGCCGAACTGAAACGCCAGTTCCTGTTCAGTACCTCCGGCTTCTCCCCTTTCGACAGGCCCATGCTGGTAACGGTCAGCGTCGTCACCTATCGCGGCAACAAAGATGAACCGGGGTACACGGTGACCTGCAACCCCTTTCGCGACGCCACGCAGAAAAGCCATGCACGCTTCCCTTTTGCCTCGGATACCAACCAGGCGTCACTGCCCATGCCGCCCGGGCGCTATCGGCTGCAGCTGTACAAGGGGAAAACACTCCTGCTTAGCCGAGACCTTCTGATCGGTCTGTCGTCCAAGCCCACCGAGGAGGTGAGAATAGATGTCTCCAACTTCTGACCCCTCGCCGCCGGATGTAAAAGCGCTGTGGAAACCGATCCTGGCCGTGTCGACCTGGATTGCCATTACCTTCTGCGCGAACTTCAGCTTCGCCATCAAGCTCTCATCCGTCTCGGACCTCGACAGCACGGTGCTGGCCTGCGCCAATGTACTGGTCGCCCTGATCACCGGGTTCATCACCCTCTTCGCCTACCGGGCGAGCGAGCGCAAAACCAGACCGTTCTGGACTCGCCTGGCCCTTGTCAGTGGCGGGCTGTTCCTGCTGGCTTTCTTCTCGTTCATGATCCTGCGCTCACTCTGGACCTGCCAATACACCCAGGAAGTGCGCCTGGTGATCGGCCTGACACCGACAGCAGACTTGTTGAACTACCTGGCAACTTTCGACGCGTCGCAGACGCCCACATGCTCCGAGCTGCTGGCCGATTATGCCGGGGTCACCGAGCGCATGTACGCCCCCACTGCGCTGCTCGCCCGCTTTGCTTCCCTGGTCGTCATATTCCTGGTCATCTGGTGCTCCCTGGCCTGCACCGTCATCTCCATTGCCTATGGCCTGGCCGCGCCAGCACGCCCTGGCGAGAGGTTGAGTCATGCGCCTTGAAAGAACATTCGCGCTCGTCCAGTGCATGTGCCTGCTCTGCGCCCTGGCGGTATCGACAAGCGCACGCAGCGAGACCATCGACGCTGTCTTCGACGAAATGAAACAGCTGGCCGAGCAGCGCTGGCACATCCCGGCGACCTCACTGCAAAAGGTCGAGGGCAACCAGATAGCCACGGGGGTCGATGGCAACATCCTGGTCGGCAAGGACTTCCTTGCACACTTCACCCGCGACCTGCCAGAGAATCAGGTCCAATCCGCACTGCGCTTCGTGATGCTCCACGAACTGGTTCATGTCGCGCAAAGCCACGACATCCCCGACGTTTCCCCTGCCGACCCGTCCCGCAAGGCCTTTGAATGCCAGGCAGACATGCTGGCGGCCACGGCGACGCTTGAAACCCAGATCATGGGGATCTCGCTGTCTGACAAGACCGGCGCGGGAGGGAAAGAGCTGCTGGCGACGGCGCGTCAGTTCAAACAGCTTGGCGCCCATGCCGAACAGCAGGATGTTGCCTCGAAGACCTTGTCCGGGCACCTCGACAAGCGCGAACGGGCACTGGCCGTGCAGTTCGGCCTGATACGTGCCATGCACACCTGGATGACTGCTACCAATCAACAAGGCGAACGGGCCGAACAGGCACGCGCTGCCATACAGAATCTGCTGGGTCCGAACGATATCAGTGATGAACGGGCCTGGAGCATGACACTTTGCAACGCGATCACCCGTACGACACAGACGGCGGTCAACGCAATTGCGATGAACACCAGGATGGACGTTAACGATGACACCATAGAGACCGATGAGAACTATCGCATCCACAAGAAGTACAACTACACCATTACCAATACGGCACCGTACACCGTGGCCATCAACTTGATCGTGCTTTCCGGCAGCTACCCAAAAGGCGCCGACGATCGTTATGAGGACTACGTCATATCGGACGCCGCTTACAGTTCGGTAGAGATTCCACCCCGTTCGAAAGGTGTCCTTTCAGGGACCTATACGTTTGCCTCCTACGACCCGGATCAGCGATCAGGCTTTACCTGGGACTATCCTCTCGACAAGCATGCACTGGTATCCGCCACCTACCTTGGTAACAAAGTGGCCACGCCAAACTGCAATAACAACTGGAAAAATCTAGGTTCGAGTGCGCCCGAACAGATGGCTTCGGCATTGGTGCGAATCGGCATGGCCGCGAAGAAAAACTTCGCGGATATCGTGGCGGACCCCGTATTTCCGGGGATCAGCGACGACACGTTCCATTCGAAGATCGCCGTGCCCGGAGCTGCGGATGTCACCCTGCACCAGCAGGTATCCAACCCATTCGCGATCATCACGCTCTACTCGGGCGATAGCCTTCAAGAGGCGATCAAGGTGTACGAGGCCACTGCCGGAGCTTTCAAGAAACTGTGTGACGCCGATGGCGTCGAAATCACCTCTGACGAAAAGCCTGATGACCCCGAACGCAGCTTGACGTTCGAAAACCTGACCGGTTACAGCAGAGCGAACTTGTCGCTCGACGCGAGAAAAAAAGACAAAACAGCGAACGCCCCTCTCGAATACAGCGTCTCCTGGTTCATTTCCCCCACCGACTGAGGCTGCTGGTTTTGCCTCTCCCATGATCCTTCGCAAGGAGCCCGTCATGCCTCTGGTCCGTATCGATATCAAAAAGCACCCCGACCGCAACCATGTGCGCAAAATCGGTGAGGTCGTCTATGCCAGCATGAAGCGCACCATCAACGTCCCCGAGCATGACAACTTCCAGATCCTGACCGAGCATGACCATGACCGCCTGGTGAACGACCCGCAGTACCTGGGCATCCAGCGCTCGGACGGCCAGGTGTTCATCCAGATCACCCTCAGCGAAGGGCGCACCGTCGAGCAGAAGCAGGCGTTGTACCTGGCCATCGCCGAAGGGCTCAACCAGCAGGCGGGGGTGCGCATGGAGGATGTGTTCATCAACCTGGTCGAGGTGCGCAAGGAGAACTGGTCGTTCGGCCACGGGGTCGCGCAATACGCCATATGAGCAAGTCGGGCTTTGCGCTCACCGAGGCAGAGCCCTGCATCATCACCCTGCAACCCAAACCATTGTCTGCACCTTGATCTGCGGATGACTCTCCAGCGCTTCCCATTCGTCGAGGAAGACAAAGCCCTGCCTCGAATAGAACCCCACCGCCCGGGCATTCTCCGGCGCGACATCAAGGAAGACACGGTCATGACCACGCTCCAGCGCCCGAGCCTTGACCGCCTCGACCAGGCGGGCCGCAGCGCCGCTGCCCCGGGCCGCAGGGTCGATCCACATGCCAATCAGGTTGAAGCGCCCTGCGTCACTGACCGCAGCCCCGACCATCCCCAGCGGCCTCTCGCCAAGCACAGCCAACCAGAACGCCGTGCCCGTCGATGAGGCACGTTGCTGCCATTGCTCATCGCTGTAGCGGACGGCGGCCTGGTAACTCACGCCAAAGGCTGTGGGGCTGTCCAGAAGCGCGGCAAGCCGCACCTGCTTCAAGCGCTGCCAATCCTGCGTCGTCGTCAGGCGAATATCCATGCCCTCTACGCGACGCTTCTCATAGCGCACATCCCGGTCATCGA
The DNA here is from genome assembly GCF_032621715.1 of Pseudomonas sp. zfem004. NCBI lineage: Bacteria > Pseudomonadati > Pseudomonadota > Gammaproteobacteria > Pseudomonadales > Pseudomonadaceae > Pseudomonas > Pseudomonas sp. zfem004. Next base: position 28,863 of record NZ_JAVYJF010000024.1, read on the forward strand.
CCGCCTCGATGCAAGTCCACCCCAATCGCTGGTAAAAGCCATTCGCTCGAATGACTTCATTGCCGTCGGTGGTCAGGTGGATCTGCTCGTGACGCTGGAACAGCGCTTGTTCTGCCCGCTGCAACAGCAAGCGCCCCAAACCTTTGCCTTCATGCTGCGGGCGTACGAACAGGGCGAACACTTCCCCTTCGTCGTGATCCACCATGACAAACCCGGCAGGCTCCTGATGCCATTCGGCAATCCAGGCGCAGGGGCCACTGCCGATGGCATCAGCGAGCGCGACCGCCGTAATGCCCATGGCATGCAGTTGTTCACGGGAGAGGTGGTTCTGTTTCACGCTGGTGCGGATATCGAACAGCAGCTCGATATCAGCGGGCGAAGCCTGACGCAGGGTTGCGGTCATCTTCAAACGTCCTTGTCGTTGCCGATGAAGCCGGCAGCATAGCAACTCACTGCGCAGTCGCGTACGGCGTCCCGGCGGGTCTTATCGATTGCACTGATGATTACTATCGAAGGCCCCGTCTGTCGGCTTGGCAAAACCGACTCTTATAATCGCCTCCCAATTGCCTCCCGCTCCCCGCGCCTGCCTTCAGGCGACCTTCCCCCTTGGAACCCAGCACCATGCCAAGCCCCAGCCAGGCCCCTCAGGGCCTTCCCGAACATGATCAACAGAGCGTCAGCCAGCAGTGGCTGGCGATTCTCTCGGTCGCCGTGGGCGCTTTCGCCCTGGTGACCAGCGAGTTTCTCCCGGTGGGCGTACTCAACGACGTTGCCAGCGACCTGGGCATCAGCGCCGGCCAGGCCGGCCTGATGGTGACCCTGCCGGGCATCATGGCCGCCCTCGCCGCCCCCTTGCTGTCGGTGGGCATTGGCGCCCTGGACCGCCGCTACCTGCTGATCGGCCTGACCCTGGTCATGATCATCGCCAACGCCGTCGTGGCCTACGCCAGCGACTTCAGCCTGCTGCTGTTCGGCCGTGTGCTGCTGGGTATCAGCATCGGTGGCTTCTGGGCCACCGCCATTGCCCTCAGCGGCCGCCTTGCGCCCAAGGGCGTGGGCGTGGCCCAGGCCACCTCGATCATCATGGTCGGCGTGACCCTGGCCACCGTGCTGGGCGTGCCCGCCGGCACCTGGCTGAGCGGCCTGATGGGCTGGCGCATGACCTTCCTGGCCACCGCGCTGGTGGGCGTGCCGGTGCTGCTGGCGCAGATCTTCCTGCTGCCGCGGCTCAACCCGGACAGGGCCATCCGCGTCAGCGACCTGCCGGCCTTGTTCATCAACCCACAGGCACGGGTGGGCTTGATCGCCGTATTGCTGATTGGCCTGGCGCACTTTGCTGCTTACACCTATGTAGCGCCGTTCTTCAAACAGAGTGCCGGCTTCGATGGGCCAACCATTGGCTCGTTGCTACTGCTCTATGGCGTGGCCGGGGTAGTAGGCAACCTGTTCGCCGGTTTCGCCGCCAACCGCAGCGTGCGCCACACGCTGATGCTGGTGGCACTGATGATTGCCGTGAGCACCGCGCTGTTCCCCTACTTCGCCACCGGCATGACCGGCGCTGCGATGCTGATCGCGCTCTGGGGCTTTGCCTTCGGCGCCTTCCCGGCCTGCGCCAGCATCTGGATGTTCGTGGTGGCGCCCAAGGATGTCGAACGCGGCATGCCGCTGTTCGTTGCCATGTTCCAGGTGATCATTGCGCTGGGCTCGTTCTTTGGCGGGCGTATCGTCGACCAGCTGGGCAGCTCGGTGCTGTTGAGCCTGGCCACGGCGTTGGTGGGGTGCGGGTTCGTCACGGTGCTGGTGCTGGGGCGCAATGTCAGCAACAGCCTGGCGGCACAGCCCGGCTGACCGTATTAACGCTAACAGACGCGTAGCCTCGTCCGGTCATCTGTACGGGGCTACTCTCGACTCATCTGAACGCACTCGATTCAAGCCGTGTTATTTCAATTGAATCAGTTGACCCTCTGATCCGCTCACCTAACCTCTTAAGTTAATGGCGCTCTGTAATCTCCTTCCGACAAGGAAGACAATTCAGTCCGTGACCTGACTACGTCGAGCGCTTGAGCGCAGATCGCAACGCCATGCTGAAACGAGCAGCAGGGTTGGAGAGGGTCATGAATATCTGGCTTGCGTGGTGGAAAGACTATTGGCTTACCCCGCTGTTTCCTCGCCGCCGGCCATTGCTGCACATCGCTTTGTTTATCGCCTGTGGCGCATGCCTCGCGCTCGACGTTGCGGCACAAGAATCAGCATGCAAAAACCCGTTGCTGGTAGAAGAGCCCGGCACCTTGGGCGGGCACCTTGCCATTTCAACAGACAGCACCCTGCTGGCCACCGACGCTGACGACGGTTATGGCGCGGTCATGGATATCACCGTCAGAGACCTGGCCACAGGTGACGCTATTCGGCGCTGGTCGTTCCCGCAGGAGCGCCTGCAGCAATTGTGTTTCATCGATAAAAGCCGGCTTCTCGTGGCGGGCAGCGACTCAGGCACACTGCGGCTGCTCAATCCGGATACGGGCGAGGTTGTGGCCAAACCTGGCGCAGCCGGACTGTCTCCGATACTGGGCTTCGATTGCCCCATCAATGGCGGCGCTGCGCTGACTCAGTTTGCCGTTCCGCGCGGCACGATAGAATGGTTTTCGAACAACCTGGAGCCCACCGGTAGATTTGAAACCCTGTCCGGGACAACACTGATAGCGTCAGCCACACTGTACAATCAGGCACTGGTCCTGACAAAAACCATGATTGCTGAGCAGCCTCCAGGCGTGGAGGACGTACTGAGCGGCAATGAAGTATCCACCACGAACTACGCCCTGCTCATGGTGAGCGCACAAGACAATGCAGTGTTGTGGCGCACCGAATTGAATGTCACGCCGCAGGATTCCGTGATCCTGGACCGGTCAGGCAGTGTCGGCGCATGGATGGATGAAACGGGCTACCTTCACATCGTCAATGCACGCAGCGGTGAAGAAACCCATCGCGTAAAACTTGCCCCCTTTTCATTCCCACGCTTCACGTTCAGTGAGCAAGGGCGATTCCTCGTGATTTCGGAATTGGGTGAATTGCGTTCGTTTGTCGTTGATGTTCAGTCCGGCAAAGTCATCAATGAAACACAATCGAAAGAAATCCTTGCCCTTGGAGAAGATGGAAGCCCTCGACTGCTGCGGATGTCGGGGAATGAGGGGCTCGAGATCGCCTCGGTAGGGAAAGACGGCGCCGTTGCACAGCGCATCCAGGGCCGCCTGCAGATTCCCTCGCTGGTTCCCCAGCCACCGGGCCGGCTCTTCCTGAGTGGCCAGAAATTCGACTACTCACTCAGCATCAAAGACCGCAAGATCACCCCGTTCAGCAAGCCAGTCGACGTGGTTGCGACCCATGCGGCGTGGATGGCACCCGAAACCACCATGCGTATTTACGAACGGTCTGACGGGAACTGGTCAATCGGGAACCAGAACGGCACGGATGAACCAGTGCGTCTACCCGCGAACAGCAAAGGCCTGTCAGTCGCGGCCTTGGGCGAAAGCTCGGGATTGCTGATGGCGTCTGTCACGCAAGAGGATCTTGAGCGAATCAAAACGGCCGTGGAGGCCTGGTCCGACAGTATCGGGGAAAATGCAACCGCGTCCGAACTGAACAGCGTTCTGCTTTCCACCAACACCACGCTGTACCAGGTGGATTTCACAGGTGCCGCCAAGAAGACGCTGTCATTTCAGGGCGCTGTTTCGGCCATGGCAATCAGCGCTGATCAACAATCCATTGCTCGATTCCAGCCACCTGACCTGCAGGTCTTCGATGCCCACACCGGACAAGGCACCTTCAAGACAGTCATTCCCGACGTCACGACCATGATTAAGTTCTCCCCGACTCATGCGTGGATCGCCTTCACCCGCGACCCGAACATTGAAGTCAGGGACTGGCGTAACGACACACTGATAAAAACAATCACACGTGAAAGGGCACTGGGCGATGGCTTCGACTTTTCCGCCGACGGGCAGTCGCTCATTTATGCCAATGGCGCGACGGTGCACATTATTTCACTGGCAACGCCTCACGCCGCAAAAGAGGCTCTGCCAGCCCACACCCTCATCGATTACAAGGCGGACGGCGCAGTCGGAACCATCACTGCGCTCAACGATAACTTCTTCGCCGGGCTGTCCAGTTCAGGGGCAGTGAACATCTGGAAAATCGGGCAAGCTGCGCCCGCGGCTCGGTTGATCTTCGAGAAAAACGGAACATGGACGGTGATCGACGACAAAGGTCGCTTCGACACCTCCTCTATTGAAACCAATAACGCGGTGCGCCTTTACAGTAGGGAGAATGCCGCAAACCGTCTGAGCCCCCAGGCATGCCGCGACATCAGCTGGATTCCAGGTTTGTTGAACGAAGTACTCGCAGAAACAGTCACTGCACCCTAGATCGATGCGAGGATTGTGGGCTTTAATGCCCCGGGCGCCCATGGAAGGTGAAAGCGCCCCACCCCGGGCCCAAGTGCCACACATCCGTCCAATCAAGGAAGAGACGACATTGAAAACAACATTCTCCGCACTGTTGCTGGCCTGCATGACAACCACCGTATGGGCCGACGGCAACTCCGTCGGCTTCCGCGCCTCCACGCTGACGGATCCGCACAATGACCGTGCACTGGAGATGGTGGTCTGGTATCCGAGTAAAGCCATCACCGACACACAACTGATTGGCGACAATGCGGTGTTCGTCGGTGCTTCGGCGGTTCGTGACGCGGCGCCTGCCGCCGGTAAACATCCGTTGGTGGTGCTATCCCATGGTTACCAGGGCAACTGGCGCAATCAGGTCTGGCTGGCCAGTGCGCTGGCCCACAAAGGCTACATCGTCGCCGCAGTCAACCACCCTGGCACCACGACCCATGACCGCAGCCCGCAAGCAGCGGCGCAGTTATGGCAGCGCCCCGTTGATCTGGGTCGGGCCATCGATGCGGTCGTCGCTCAACCTGAAAAATTCGGTGCGCTCGCCGATGGCCGAATTGCAGCCGTGGGCCACTCGCTCGGCGGCTGGACCGCCCTGGAAATCGCCGGGGCGCGCTTCGATCCAGAGCGCTTCGAACAAGACTGCAACGCCCATCCAGAGTTAGCCAGTTGCACCGTTTACGCACAGATGAAACCCGCAAGTACCACAGAGGGCAAGGCTGCGCTGGGCGCCGATTGGCGCGACGAACGCGTCACGGCGGTAGTCGCTCTGGACCTGGGCCTTTCGCGGGGGCTGACCGGTCAAAGCCTGGCCGCCCTGCCGGTACCCGCCCTGGTAATCGCAGCGGGCGTGCCGTCGCGCGAACTGCCCGCAGAACTGGAGTCGGCCAACCTGGCCAAACGCCTGCCTGCAGCGTCCAGTCGTTACGTCGAGATCAGCGACGCCAGCCATTTCTCCTTCATGTCGATATGCAAGCCGGGCGCGCAGACAGTGCTCGAGGCCGAAGTACCGGGTGATGGCATTATTTGCCTCGATGGCGAGAACGGCCGTGCGCGGGATGTCATACAGCAGCAGGTTTCATCGCTGATCGCAGCGTTTCTGGAGCAATCACCTGGCTACAAGCAAGACAGCTTGGTGATTCGCGCCCCCACAGGAATCTGAGCTGCCTGGCTGCTAACTTGAACGTCCAGCCCCAATCAATCTTGTCATTTGCCAGGGCTTGGAACAGGGTCCATACCAATGACATCTCTGGTAAAGGAGTCACCGTATGTCGAAGCTTTATCCCTGCATTGATCCTGAGGGGCTGGTCGAGTACTCGGTGGTCTACACCGACCGCTCCCTCAATCACATGTCGCAGACATTTCAGGGGGTGATGAAGAACATCTCCAAGACCCTGAAACAGGTCTACAACGCCCAGGCTGTTGCGGTAGTGCCGGGCAGCGGTACATTCGGCATGGAAGCGGTAGCGCGACAGTTTGCCACCGGCCAGCAATGCCTGGTGATCCGCAACGGCTGGTTCAGTTATCGCTGGAGCCAGATCCTTGAGATGGGCAACATCCCGGCGGCCACCACGGTGCTCAAAGCCCGGCCGGTCGACACCGGTCGCCAGGCAGCCTACGCGCCACCACCTCTGGACGAAGTGCTGGCGGCCATCGAGACGCACAAGCCGCAGATTGTCTTCGCCCCCCACGTTGAAACCTCATCCGGGATCATCCTGCCCGACGATTACCTGCGCGCTGTCGGCGACGCCGTGCATGCGGTGGGCGGCCTGTTCGTGCTGGACTGCATCGCCTCAGGCACGCTTTGGGTCGATATGCACAAGTGCGCCGTCGACCTGCTGATCAGCGCACCGCAGAAAGGCTGGAGCGCCTCCCCTTGCTGCGCCCTGGTGATGCTCAGTGCCTTGGCCCTCGAGCGCATCGAGCACACGCAAAGCAGCAGCTTTGCCTGCGACCTGAAAAAGTGGCTGCAGATCATGCAGGCCTACGAACAGGGCGGACATGCCTACCATGCGACCATGCCCAGCGATGCGCTGGCGCGATTCAACGACGTGATGAACGAGACGCAAGCCTACGGCTTCGACAAGGTCCGCGACGAACAGTGGGCTCTGGGCAAGCGGGTGCGCGCCATGTTGACCGGCAAAGGCATCAGGAGCGTGGCCGCAACCGGGTTCCAAGCCCCGGGCGTAGTGGTGAGCTACACCGATGATGCCGACATCAAGAACGGCAAGAAATTTGCCGAGCACGGCCTGCAGATCGCTGCCGGTGTGCCGTTGCAATGCGACGAGCCGGCCGACTTCCAGACCTTCCGTATCGGTCTGTTCGGGCTCGAAAAACTGCACAATATCGAGCGTACGGTCAGCACGCTTGAGCAGGCACTGGACGAAGTGATGTTGAACTGAGCTTTTCTCCGGGCGGCAGCACAGCTGCGGGAGCCCACGTTGGGTCGAAAGCTGCCGCTCGTAATTGACCGCTTTCGACCCAAAGCTGTCATACACCTCAGTTAAGGCAAGCAGGCACCTGCAGTGCAGACTCCACCGCTGCCAGTAGGGTCCCGGCAGCCACCGACTCCGCCATGCTGGTCTCTAGCCTGCTCGTACGGATTAATGTGCGAGCGGGAGAACCGGCGAAAGCTCATGACCGTGCTGGAGTACCAGCATTATTCTCTTGGCCGTCAATTACTCATTCGGCATTGATCTTCAACATGGTGGACGATCATCGGCAGAGTGTCAGTGGGTGGTAGAAGATGTTTCTGCAACTTCGGTACCTATGACGATTAACGTCAGAGGTAGGTCATGATGAACGTCACTTCGGTATTCGCCGTGCCCGGCTCCAATGATTCAGAATGCATGCGATAGTAGCTGGCACTCATGGGGATCATGAAATTCCCTCCATTAATACCGTAGCCTGCGAAGTTTTGAGGAGTTTTCAATGGAATGGGATTGCCGTTCGCGTCGAACAGCTGTAAGGCGACGCCCTTGGCGGTTGAGCTTTTGTTAAGTGAGACAATGCCTTGAGATTCGTTAATCGGCGCGGTGTTTTCCTTGAGCATATAACGCACGCTCCTGATGCCGGCCGGGCAGTTATTTAATATTAAATTGAAATCTACCCTTCTTGTGGTTCTTGTGGCGAGATTAAAGTCGCTTAGCTTATAATCACCCCCCATTTCAACAGTGATGTCTGGGGTCTCGCAAGACATTGAGGTTATAACGCTTTCATTCGTTTTTATGCCTATGACGGCTAAATCGCCAACAGCATAAAAGCCTAGCACTCCCGAAGGTATTTTTGCACCACTAGTGATATCGCCCGTTTTTATAATTCGTATATGGTGGGTAGTGTTATTGAACCAATAGCTTTTATTGGCCGGCGTAGTGCTATAAGGATAGCCGTGTCGGGCGTTAGACTTATATACCCACTGCCAGGACATCCCTGTGTTACCTATCGGAAAGGACGTCGTGCCAGGCGTGGTGGTTCCTACATTATTTTTTACCCCTGTGGGAGTATCAACGTCGCACGAGAATGTTGGGTCTTCACCATTCTCAAAGACTCTATCGGGGCTTTCGAATAAAATTGAACCGACGGGGGCGTCACGCGGGATTGCAATTGTATTCGGAATGTCTATTCGGGTTAAGTACTGTTTAGTATTGTTAACGAAGCGGCATGTTGCTGATGCCGCACTCACAAAACAGCAAAGCAGAAATATAATAATTAATGGCACTTTCTTTTTTATCATGAGTTTGCGCACAGAACAAATTCCGAAATATTTAATTAACACCATAAAGGGTTGGTGCTTGTTAAATAAATCAGACGATTCTTAGTGCGTGGAGCCGATGGTACTCGATGGCGATACGCTAGGTGGAATTTGGTCCAGGTTGGGTAGCTGTCCTGTCCAGCGTCCGCTTTTGGCCGATTGCGGGCATTCGCCACCGTCCGCTCTGGATCGTCAGCTGCCGGTCGTGATGAGCTTTTTTCCCCACAAAGTGCATCCAGTCCACCCGTTGGCGGGTATTGCTTATGGGCAGCCAGTAACTGCCCAGCCAAATGACCTGTCAGGAGCACGACCCATGAGCCTCAAACCCTCCACCTGCCTGCTCGCCTGCAGCCTCGCCCTGGCGCTGCAACCCGCTCACGCCCAATCCGCACTGCCAGATGCGGTCAAGGTCCCCGATGGCCATCGCGTCTTGCTCGAGACCGTCGGTGTCGGCGAGATCACCTACGAGTGCCGCGACAAGGCCAACACCCCCGGCCAGACCGAATGGACCTTCGTCGGCCCCAAGGCCGTGCTCAATGACCGTGCCGGCAAACAGGTGGGCGATTACTACGGCCCACCCGCCACCTGGCAGGCCAAGGATGGATCGAAAGTCACCGGCACCCAGCTGGCAGTGGCCCCCGCAGACAAGGGCGCCATCCCCTATCAACTGGTCAAGGCCAACCCGGCCGAAGGCAAAGGCGCCATGCAGGGGGTCAGCTATATCCAGCGCCTGGCCACCCGCGGCGGGGTGGCGCCGGCCAGCGACTGCACGGCGCAGAACAAAGGTGCCAGGCAGGTCGTCCAGTACCAGGCCGACTATGTGTTCTGGACAGCCAAGTAAGACGCACTTGAGCAGACACCTTGCAATCGTTCATCTACGCTCGTTGGCAAGCCCCCGGCTGGATGGCCGGGGTACCTTGCATGACACAAGGAAGCTGCACACGTTGAACTCGCCTGTCGCCCCCTTCGACTTCCACCGCTGCCTTGAGGCCTGCGCACAGGGCGACCGGCGCGCCCTGCAGGCACTTTACGACCACGAAGGCGCGCGCCTGCTGGGCGTTGCCCGGCGCATCGCGCGTGACGACGCCAGCGCAGAAGATATCGTCCACGATGCGTTCATCCGCATCTGGACCCGCGCCGCCAGCTTCGACCCCGCACGCGGCTCGGCGCGCGGCTGGATCTACAGCATCACCCGTCACCTGGCGCTGAATTCGATCCGCGATACCCGCCGTGAAACCGTGCTGGACGAAGCCGATATGGATACGACGCCCACATTGCACGGGGGATTCGATGACATTGACCTCTGGTCAGGATCGGCGAAGATCTACCGTTGCCTTGAAAAACTGCAGCCTGCACCGCAGCGTTGCATCCTGCACGCCTATGTGGACGGCTGCAGCCACGCCGAAATCGCCGGGCTGCTGGGGGCGCCATTGGGCACCGTCAAAGCCTGGATCAAGCGCAGCCTCAAGGCATTGCGGGAGTGCCTGGAATGAAGCCGGGTACTACCGAGGAACTGGACAGCCTCGCCGGCGAGTTCGTGCTGGGAACCCTGTCGCCACAGCAACACGCCACAGTGACCGAGCGCCTGGGCAACGATCCGGCTTTGCGCGCCGCCGTGGATGCCTGGGAGGCACGTTTGCTGGAGCTGACCGCGCTGGCTGCACCGCAACCACCGAGCGCCCGCCTGTGGGGCCGTATTCAGCGCAGCCTGAATGAGCTTGCCGCACCCTCCGTACAACAGCGCGTCAAATGGTGGCGACGCCTCGGCCTGTGGCAAGGACTGAGTGCTGCGGGGCTGGCTGCAAGCGCGGTCCTGGCGTTTACCTTGCTGACTGCGCCCCCGCCCACCACTCAATTCGTGGTGGTGTTGGTGGCGCCGAGCAGCCAGACCGCCGGCTGGGTGGTGCAGACCAGCGACAGCCGCATGATCGAGCTGATCCCGCTTGGCCGGGATGTTGTCCCCGAAGGCATGGCCCTGCAGTTCTGGACCAAGGGCGAACAGTGGCGCGCACCGGTTTCACTGGGCCTGGTCAAGCCCGGAGAGCCCTATCGCGTTCCGCTACAGAGCCTGCCACCGCTGGAAGCCAATCAATTGTTCGAGCTGACATTGGAGAAATCCGGCGGTTCGCCCACCGGGCTGCCGACGGGGCCGGTCAAGTTCATTGGCCGCGCGGTGAAAGTGATCTGACCCAAAAGTGCCTCGCTTTCCACGACGCAGGTCCAACAGCGCGTTGCGGCGTGTCAGCGCAAAGCTGGCAGCGCCCCAACAGCCGCCAGCATTTCATCAAACACCACTCGAACCCTTCCCGGAACGGGGCCACGCTGAGGTCGATAGACGTACAACCCCCATGCCGGAGGTTCTTCGTCTTGCAACACCTGCACGAGTTGCCCGCTGGCAATGTAGGGAGCCGCCATGTAGTCCGCCAGTTGGGCGAAGGCAACCCCGGCCAATGCCGCGCCTATTTCCATGTCGGCATTGTCGGCAATAAGGGTGGGAGCTGCGGGTATCCACTGCTGTCCCGCTTTGAAATGCCAGGGCCAGGGGCGGCCGGTATTGGTGTCCAGAGCTGCGGCGATCGGCAGGCCGGCCAGCGCATCGATATCGCCAGGTGCGCCTACTTTCTCGATAAGACGTGGCGCAGCAACGATGGGCAGCCTCATGTCGCCTGCCCTGCGCGCGACGAAGCGACTATCGCGCATGAACCCGACCCGGATGCCAACGTCGATCCCGTCGTCGACCGTATTGCTGATGCGGTCGGACAGGCGCACATCCAGGGTGATCCCGGGATGACGCTCGGCAACGCGCTCCAACGCCGGTAGAACGGCTCTGGTACCCAGGCTGTGCGGTGCGGTGATGCGCACCGTGCCCGACAGCACATCCTGCTGATCGGCCACAGGCGGTCGCCATAGATCCTCGAACCGCTCCAGCACGGGACGTACCTGCTCCAGCAGGCCTTCGGCATAGGCGGTAATGCGCACCTGTCGCGTACTGCGATGGAACAGCACCTCGCCGTAGTGCCTCTCCAGTTGCTGAATGGCTCGCGTGACGCCTTGCGGGGAAGTCCCCAGACGCACGGCTGCGTCGCGAAAACTGCTGCTTTCGGCCGCCACCCGGAATATGCGCAGCAGTTCGATATCTTTGGTCATTGCCCACGCCTCATGGCCAGTATCGTCATACGCCAATTATTCCAAATTGAGGAATTATAAAATCGCGACAATTCCATATACAACACCTCTGCCGTTTCTCAAACTGACAACACAGCGGAATGCTCCGCTCCTGAACCAGTTAACGAGGAAACGACATCATGAAATCACGTGCCGCAGTCGCCTTCGGGCCTGGAAAGCCGCTGGAAATCGTTGAGATCGACGTCGAGCCGCCGCGCAAGGGCGAAGTGCTCGTCAGGATCACCAATACTGGCGTTTGCCATACCGACGCCTTCACCCTGTCGGGCGACGACCCCGAAGGTCTGTTCCCGGTCGTACTGGGCCACGAGGGGGCGGGTATCGTGGTGGAGGTGGGTGAAGGTGTGACCAGCGTCAAACCTGGCGATCACGTCATTCCGCTGTACACCGCCGAATGCGGCGAGTGCCTGTTCTGCAAGTCCGGCAAGACCAACCTGTGTGTTGCGGTTCGCGCCACCCAGGGCAAGGGCTTGATGCCCGATGGCACGACCCGCTTCTCGTACAACGGCCAGCCGCTTTACCACTACATGGGCTGCTCGACCTTCAGCGAATACACGGTGGTCGCCGAAGTCTCGCTGGCCAAGATCAACCCGAACGCCAACCCCGAGCATGTCTGCCTGCTGGGTTGCGGTGTGACCACCGGCATCGGCGCCGTTCACAACACGGCCAAAGTGCAGCCGGGCGACTCGGTGGCCATCTTCGGCCTCGGCGGCATCGGTCTCGCGGCGATTCAGGGTGCACGCCAGGCCAAGGCGGGTCGCATCATCGCCATCGACACCAATCCGGCGAAGTTCGAACTGGCTCGTACCTTCGGCGCCACCGAATGCCTTAACCCGAAGGACTTCGACAAGCCGATCCACGAGGTGCTCATCGAGATGACCGGCTGGGGTGTCGATCACACCTTCGAGTGCATCGGTAACGTCAACGTGATGCGTTCGGCCCTGGAAGCAGCCCACCGTGGTTGGGGCCAATCGATCGTCATCGGCGTGGCCGGTGCCGGCAAGGAAATCTCTACCCGTCCGTTCCAGCTGGTTACCGGCCGCACCTGGAAGGGCTCGGCATTCGGCGGCGTCAAGGGGCGTTCCCAACTCCCGGGCATGGTGGAAGACGCCATGAAAGGCGAGATCGACCTCGCCCCCTTCGTCACCCACACCATGGGCCTCGAAGACATCAACAAGGCCTTCGACCTGATGCATGAAGGCAAGTCGATTCGCACAGTGATCCACTACTGATCACCCACAAACCACTCAACACCAACCATCAAGGAAATTAGCCATGTCCAATCCTGTCATCTCCGGCGACGGCATCTTCTCGCACGTCTTCATCGGTGCCGCCGACGTTCAGAAGTCGGCCGCATTCTACGACGCCGCACTGGGTGCCCTCGGCATCAACAACCTCGGCCCGTTCGGCAATGGCTGGGTGCTTTTCGGTCGCGAAAAGCCGGCTTTCATCGTCGCCCGCCCGGGCAATGGTGAAGCGCCCTCCAGCAACGGCATGACGATCGGCTTTGCGGCCGCCACTCCCGCCGAAGTGGATGCCTTCCACGCCGCCGGCCTTGCCGCAGGCGGCACAGACGAGGGGCAACCTGGCGCACGTAGTCACCTGCCGGGGGCCTATGCGGCCTACCTGCGTGATCCGGCGGGCAACAAGGTCTGTTCGTACACCTTCGTCTGAAAGCAACAAGGCTGAGGGCGTTCTGAACGGGTCAGCACAAGCCGCTGTACAGCGACGGTGCCAGCTGATGAAGAACGGCCCGCAGCCATGTGTGAAACGCATGGCTGCGGGCTTGAGCCTTGAAGTGTGTTTTCAACCAATCAGAGATGAGGTCGTTATGAAAGAACCGGCTCACACCAACACGACGACCGCGCTCCCCTCCCCGACCACCACCGTGTACGGCATGCCGGCCTTTGCCGATCGTGCGGCAGCCGTGGACGAAGTGCACGCGCGCCCGCATCTGTTGCTTCAGGCCCCTCGCGGCATACTGCAGCTCGCTTTCATGACTGAAGGCGACGTGGCCAAGGATCAAATGGCGATGAGCACGTTATCTCATCGTTTCAATACTGGCGAACCCGACCACGCTACGCCGCTTCATGGCGTGACATGGGATGAGGGAGGCCTGCACTGCGAAAAGCACACCGAGTTCTCGACCTATCTCTGGTGCGCTTCGCTGGATTGCGAGACGGGAGAGCCGTGCGGCGAGAATCCGTTCAAGCATGGGTTTGTGGCTCCGGGCCCGGTCATATCCGGCATCCGTTTGAAACTTCTGCCATGGACGCCGGAAACGGAACAGGAAGCCAATCGCTTCGATCCTGCCGGCCTGTGCTACTCGCTGGTGGAGAACGGCTCTGCCGCCATCCTGACCGACTTCAGACAGGATGAGGATGGCCTGACGCAGATCCTCGTCCTTACCCGCGACTTGACCCCAGCACGGGCGGGAGCGCTGGCTCAACGTCTGTTGGAGGTCGAGACATACCGCACCTTGGCGTTGCTGTCCCTGCCGCTGACACGATCGATGGGGGCGAAGCTGCGACGCATGGAGTCGCGCCTTGCAACGATCACCGAAGAGATGTGCACGAGCCTGGCAGAACGGCGCGACAACGACGTGCTGCTTTCCGAACTGACCGGCCTGGCTGCCGAGCTGGAAGCTGGCGTTGCAGCGAATCTCTATCGCTTCGGCGCCAGCCGTGCCTACTACGAGATAGTCGAAGAAAGGCTGGCTGCGCTCTCTGAAGAAGCCGTATCCGGGTACTGCACCTGGGCGGACTTCCTGCAGCGTCGCATCGCTCCGGCCATGCGCACATGCCAATCGGTAAAGGAGCGCCAGGCCAAGCTCTCCGACAAGCTTACCCGGGCCATCGCGCTGCTGCGTTCCTGGGTCGACGTCGAACTCGAACGCCAGAACCGCGATCTGCTGGCTTCGATGAACAACCGGGCCAAGATGCAATTGCGCCTTCAGCAAACCGTCGAAGGCCTGTCGGTCGCGGCAATTTCTTATTACGTCGTGAGTCTTCTCGGCTATCTGCTCAAAGGCATCGCGATCATCCACAACGTTGTGGCGCCGGTGACGGCGGCTCTGGTGCCCATGGTGATGCTGTCGATCTGGTGGGTGGTGCGCAGGATCAGGCACGCCCACGGCGACACGGCAGCGGACCAGAAATCTTCCTGACGCGCCGCCGTCCTGGCACGCGATCGCTGTGCCGTTCGTTTGAACATTGGAGAACAACATGGAACGCCTCGAACATCACGCCAGCTTTGATGGTTGGCAGGACGTCTATCAGCACGCCTCCACAACACTCGGTTGCACGATGAAAGTCGGCGTCTATCTGCCTGCGCAAGCGCAGCACGGCAAGGTGCCGGTGCTGTACTGGCTTTCAGGCCTGACCTGCACCGAGCAGAACTTCATCACCAAGTCCGCCGTCCAGCGCTACGCGGCCGAACATGGCATTGCCGTCGTCGCGCCCGATAGCAGCCCTCGCGGCGAAGGCATTGCCGACGATCCTGCCTATGACCTTGGGCAGGGTGCGGGTTTCTACGTCAATGCCACGCAGCAACCCTGGGCTGCGAACTTTCGGATGTATGACTACGTCGCGCAGGAACTACCGGCGCTGATCGAGGCCCACTTTCCCGTGACAGCACAGCGGAGCATCAGCGGCCACTCCATGGGTGGGCATGGCGCCCTGGTCATCGCCCTGCGCAACCCGGGCCGTTATCAAAGCGTCTCGGCCTTCTCGCCCATCGTCGCCCCGACCCAGGTTCCCTGGGGGCAAAAAGCCTTCGAGGCGTACCTGGGCAGCGATCGGGAAGCCTGGAAGCAGTACGACACCGTGGAACTGATTCGCACTGTGCAGGAGCGTTTGCCGTTGCTGGTGGATCAGGGCTTGGCCGACGAGTTCCTGGACAGCCAGCTTCAGCCCGAACTGCTGCGCAAAGCCTGCGACGAGACGGGGCACCCGCTCAGGTTGAATCTGCGCCCAGGCCATGACCACAGCTACTACTTCATTGCCAGTTTCATTGGCGAGCATATGGCACATCACGCATCGGCGCTGAAACGCTGACACAGAGGAGACCAGGTCATGAAAAAGACCTCTGAAAACCGACATCACGTCGTCATCATCGGAGCGGGCTTCGGCGGGATCGAGGTTGCCAACCGGCTTGCGGGCGCCGAGGTCGATGTGACGATCATCGATCGGCGCAATCATCACCTGTTCCAACCCTTGCTTTACCAGGTTGCAGGGGCGTCACTTTCGACATCGGAGATCGCCTGGCCTATTCGCCATCTGTTTCGCAATCGCCCGGAAGTGAACACCTTGATGGCGGAAGTGGAAGGTATCGACCAGAACGCGCGCCAGGTCATTCTCAACAATGGATCGCGGCAAACCTACGACACGCTCGTGCTCGCGACAGGTGCCACCCATGCCTACTTCGGACACGACGAATGGGGGGCTTTCGCACCGGGTTTGAAAACGCTGGAAGATGCCACGACCATTCGGGGCCGAATCCTCGCGGCCTTCGAGGAGGCAGAGCGCACCAGCGACCCGCAACAGCGTGCCGCGCTGCAGACGTTCGTCATCATCGGTGGTGGGCCCACCGGGGTTGAATTGGCCGGAACCATCGCCGAGCTTGCACGCGACACGCTGACCCGTGACTTTCGCTCAATCGACCCGAGCACATCGCGTGTTGTGCTGATCGAGGCGGGGCCGCGCCTGTTGTCGGTCTTCCCAGAGGATCTGTCGGCCTATACGCGCCGAGCGCTCGAGAAGCTCGGGGTCGAGGTCGTGCTGGGTTCGCCGGTCACCGAATGCTCGGCTGACGGCGTGGTGCATGGCGGCCAGCGCCTTTCGGCCAAGACCATCGTCTGGGCCGCCGGCGTCCAGGCGTCTCCGGCGGCTCGCTGGTTGGGTGCCGCGTCCGATCGTGCTGGTCGAGTGGTCGTTGAACCCGACCTGACGGTGGCCGGTCACCCGGAGGTCTTCGTCATTGGTGATACCGCCTCGTGCACCATGGCCGATGGCAAGCCCGTACCGGGCATCGCCCCGGCAGCCAAACAGCAAGGGAAGTACGTCGCCAACCTCATTGGCCGGCGTTTGCAGGGCAAGCCTGCCGACGGGCCTTTCAAGTACCGGCATCAGGGGAACCTGGCCACCATTGGCCGCAGCCTGGCAGTCATTGACATGGGGCGGGTGAAACTGCGTGGTGCCTTTGCGTGGTGGATCTGGAAACTCGCGCATATCTACTTTCTGATCGGCACGCGAAATCGTCTCAGCGTCGCGTTGAGCTGGGCATGGAACCACAGCATCGGCTACCGTGGCTCTCGCATCATCATGCCTGCGATTACCGACAAAGCGCCCAAGGCGCTGGATAAAGCTGGCTCACTTGATTGAGCGTCTCACATTCGAGGTGGGCAAGCCCGGACGCTTGACCGACCTGCCGCGAAATCGGCCCATCGCTACCTCACGAACTACAGGATACGAACATGCCAGAAGCTTCTTTCGGTGAATCCTCTTGTACTGCCGCAGCCAGCGGCCTCGTGCAGGTGCGCGGTGCGCGCGAGAACAACCTCAAAGAGGTGGACGTTTCCATCCCGCGCAACGCGCTGGTGGTGTTCTCGGGTGTCTCCGGCTCCGGGAAGTCCTCGCTTGCCTTTGGCACTATCTATGCCGAGGCTCAGCGGCGCTACTTCGAGTCTGTGGCCCCCTATGCGCGGCGACTGATCGACCAGGTCGGCGTGCCGGACGTCGATGCGATCGATGGCCTGCCGCCGGCGGTGGCGCTGCAGCAGCAGCGAGGCTCCAGCAACACGCGTTCCTCCGTGGGCAGTGTGACCACCCTCTCCAGCCTGGTGCGGATGATGTATTCGCGTGCCGGCGCTTACCCGGCCAACCAGCCGATGCTGTACGCCGAGGACTTTTCACCCAATACGCCGCAAGGGGCGTGCCCGACCTGCCACGGCTTGGGCCATGTGTATGAGGTGACCGAGGCCATCATGGTGCCCGATCCCTCCTTGAGCATCCGCGAGCGGGCGATCGCCTCCTGGCCCCCCGCCTGGCAAGGGCAGAACCTGCGCGACATCCTGGTCAGCATGGGCTACGACGTTGACCGGCCGTGGAAGGACCTGTCGAAGAAGGACCGCGACTGGATTCTGTTCACCGAGGAAACACCGACGGTGCCGGTGTACGCCGGCTTCACGCCTGCCGAAACCCGCGCCGCGCTCAAGCGCAAGATGGAGCCGAGCTACATGGGCACGTTCACCGGCGCCCGACGCTATGTGCTGCACACCTTTGCCAATACCCAGAGCGCGCTGATGAGAAAGCGCGTGTCCCGCTTCATGGAAGGCAAGCCGTGCCCCGCCTGCCACGGCAAGCGGCTCAAGCCCGAGGCGCTGTCGGTGACCTTCGCCGGCGTGGACATCGGCGCTTTCATGCAGATGCCGCTGGACCAGCTGGCTGCCCTGCTCGACCCCATTGCCCAGGGCGATTTCCGCGCCCATGCCGCGGGGGCGGATACGGACAAGCAAACGACTCGGCGCGACCGTGCCGAACGCGCTGCTTCCGGCCGTTCCGTCCATGCAGTTTCGCCCGACGTGCGCCGCACCAGCGCGCTGTCGGAAGAAAAGCGTCTCGCCGCGCAGCGCCTGGCCGCTGGAGTGATGGCACGCCTGCACCAACTGCGTGGCCTGGGGCTTGGATACCTGACGCTGGACCGCGCCACACCGACGCTTTCGGCCGGCGAATTGCAACGCCTGCGACTGGCCACACAGTTGAGTTCCCTGCTGTTCGGCGTCGTGTACGTGCTCGACGAGCCCTCGGCGGGGCTGCACCCCTCCGACAGCCAGGCCCTGTATGACGCACTCGACCGGCTGCGCGACGCTGGCAATTCGGTTTTCGTGGTGGAGCACGACCTGGCCCTGATGCGCCGCGCGCAATGGCTCGTCGATGTCGGGCCGGATGCCGGGGAACGTGGCGGTCGCGTGCTCTACAGCGGCGAGCCGGATGGCCTGCGCAAGATTGCCGAGTCGCACACTGCACGCTACCTGTTCGACGAAATCCCCACGCCGGGGCGCCGAGCACGCGAAGCGACCGGCTGGCTGCAGCTGCAGGGCATCCACCGGCATAACCTGCGTGGCGTGGATGCGCGTATTCCGCTGGGCGTGCTGACAGCGGTCACCGGCATCTCCGGCTCTGGCAAGTCCAGCCTTGTCGCGCAGGCCCTGCCGGAGCTGGTGCTGCTGCACCTGGGCCACGAGCCTGAAGACGATGCTGCCCAAAGCGCCACCAGCGAAGGGCCGGCAGTGATCGAAGCGACCGGCGGTCATCTGGCCGGTGACGTGGACGCCGTTCAGCGCCTGGTGCAGGTGGATCAGAAGCCGATCGGGCGCACGCCCCGGTCCAATCTGGCCACTTACACCGGCCTGTTCGACCACGTGCGCAAGCTGTTCGCCGCCACGCCCGATGCGCGTCGCCGCCGATATGACGCCGGACGCTTCTCGTTCAACGTGGCCAAGGGGCGCTGCGAGACCTGCGAGGGTGAGGGCTTCGTCAGCGTGGAGCTGCTGTTCATGCCCAGTGTGTATGCGCCGTGCCCGACGTGCCATGGCGCACGCTACAACGACGCGACGCTGGAAGTGCAATGGAATGGGCGCAACATCGCTGCGGTGCTGCAGATGACCGTGGACGAAGCCAGCGAGTTCTTTGCGGGTGAAGACGCCGTGGCCCGGCCCCTCCAATTGCTGCGTGATATCGGGTTGGGCTACCTGCGCCTGGGGCAGCCGGCCACGGAACTTTCCGGTGGTGAGGCACAGCGCATCAAGCTGGCGACCGAGCTTCAACGCAGCCAACGCGGCCGCAGCCTGTACGTGCTCGATGAACCGACCACCGGGCTGCATGCGGCGGATGCCGATCGGTTGCTGGTGCAGTTGCAGCGTTTGGTCGATGCCGGCAACACCGTGGTGATGATCGAGCACGACATGCGCGCGGTGGCCCAGGCCGACTGGGTGATCGACGTGGGGCCCGGTGCGGGCGCTGCCGGCGGCAGCATCGTGGCGGCGGGTTCCCCTCAGCAGGTGGCTCGAATGGCAAATAGCCGAACCGCACCCTTTCTTGCGAAGGAATTGGCGCTCGCCCAGTAGCCTGTTGAAGTGGCCAGGCCTTCATGGAGGCCTTCTGACCTCCGAGACAACTGTGAGCAGGAGCTGCGTATCTATCGGCTGATGACTTGCTGCCCGTGATGAAGGGCAGCTATGGGTCGAAAGCAGCCATTCACGACCCGAAGCTGCCGGTGAGGCTGGCAGTGGTTCTGTGGGAGCGGGCTTGCCCCGCGAAGAGGCCGGCCCATGAAAAGGAGTAGCCTGGCACGGGCTACGCCCGTGTTCGCGGGGCAAGCCCGCTCCCACAAAGATTACTGTTGAGCTCACCGGCAGCTTTGGGTCGTTAGCTGCCCGTCGTGAATGGCTACTTTCGACACACAGCTCCTGGTTGTGGCGATCAGAAATCGTCTTACCTGACCTTCACCACATCATCCGGCTTCCATGTCTGGTCGTAAAAGGCGTCCTCAGTCCCATACAAGCGCAAGGCCACGAGGAAATTCCGTCCCGGTATGGTCTGGATGAAGGCTGCGTCCGCCACTTCTGCCGGTTTTTCGGGGCCGAACCAGATCTCCAGCGAACCATCCGCCTGCTTGGGAATGTCGTAGTAGCCATTGGTGGAGGGCAGCAGTTGCTTGGTTTCGGGCATCGTGCCGTCGGTGATGTTGTACGCCGTCACGGCCCAGAACAACGCAGCGGGCGGGTTCGGTGGCAGGCGCAGTTTGTAGGTGCTGCCGCCTTCGAGGAACTTGCCGTCCTTGTCGCGCCCGGTAAAGGGATACTTCGAACCGGCCCCGGTGGTGTGCATCACCATGGCCGGTGCCGAAGAGTAGGCAAACTGGAAGAAGTTGGCGCGCTGGTTGACGTCCAGGTAACTGTCCTGCATCCAGTCGTTGGTACCGCCTGCCCAGGTGTTTTCGTACTGGCGGTCGGTGTAATAGAGGTTGCGCTTGTCTTCGCGACCCAGTTGTCGATTGGCCAGGATCATCTTGGGTGCAGTCTCGACAGCCTTCTTCAGCAGCTCGTCCTGCCTGGCGGTGGGCTTGAAAGGTTCGCCCTTGATGATGCCGATCGAGGCCAGCACACCGCGCAACTCAGGGTCGATGGCTTCGACCGGCTCATAGTCGACGAAGGCCTTGAGCTTGGTCCAGTACGTGTTGTCGACCGGATACATCATGTTCAGGGCCTTGCCGCTGGCGTCGGGAAACTGCATCGGCTTGACGTCTTTCTCCACAGTGAACAACGGGTAGACCCGCGTGGTTTCGGCATTGGCGACCGCCGGCGTCGGGTCAGGCTTGCCGTCGCCTTTGGCCATGACGGTGCGGAAAAACAGGAAAACGTTGTAGGTGCGTGACTTGACCGGGAAGTAGCCGCCCGGCACGGGCCCGTTGTAGTCCGGCGGCAGCAGCAGATAGAGGCCGCCGCGTGCGCGGTCGGGGCCGATGGCACCGACATCGGTCAGCGTGCGCTGGAAGAAATCGGTGAACATGCCGATGACATTGCCAGGCGCCTTTACCACCAGCGGGCCGGTCTGCTTCAGGTCCAGGTAGCTCATCGAGTAGATCACGTCGGCGTTGGGCGTGGGCACCATGGTCCGCGCGTCCATGCGTTGCTTCCAGATCGGCAACACGTTGTAGCCGGCGCCGAAGGCTTTCTCCGAACCGTCTTTCATGCCAATGGTGTTGAGTGCCGGCAGCATGGTCATGTAGGCGTAGATGGCGCGCTGGTAATACAGCTCATCGCGCAGGCTTTCGGCTTCTTTGGGCTCAAGCCAGTTGCCGTTGTTGATCTGTTTGATCAGCGGCGAAGCCGGTGCCTGGTCCGCCGCCTGCGCCATCGGCAGGATTGCCAGCGCAGCAGCCAGGGAGGACAGCGTAAATACCCGTCGAATGGTGCTCATCGAACAATCTCCTGTGCAATGACAATAATCGCAACGCGAGGCTTACTTGATCTTCTTGATCACCGGCGGCTTCCAGCTCGCATCCAGGATCGGCTCTTTGCCCCAGTAGGCCCGGATATACAGCGAGATGGACTCTTCAGGTGATGGCAGCCAGTTGTTCTCTTTGTCCTTGCCGGGGGATACCGGGCCTATGTAGACCGTCAGCGAGCCATCGGCATTGCGCTTGAGGTCTTTGTTCTTGGTGCCCAGCGAGTATCGATTGAGCGCATTGGCGCTGAACAGGTGGTGCTGGTTGTACAACGTCAGCGACCAGAAGCCCTGCACTGGTGGCTCCTCGCCTTTGGCGAAGGTGACTTCGTAGCTGTGGGCGCCATTGAGTTGGGCACCATTGCCATCGAAGTCGGTGTAGTAGTACTGGGTTTCATTGGGGCGGTTGTCGAACATGTTCGACTTGGAGGTGCCGGTGCGATTGAAATAGTCCACGCCCCATTGGGCATTGTTGGTCGAGCGGTTCCAGCCATTGCCCGCTGGGCGGCCGTTGTGTTTCCACTGGAAGAACGGCGCGATCAGTTCCTTGTCGGCCAGCTTGGCCTCTTCGACCATCAGTTTCTTGATGGCCGGGTCTTTTGCGGCGATTGCCATGAGTTGCCGGAACTGCGCGTAAAGCGCTTCCTCCCCGGGCAGTGGCGCAACGGTGTCCAGCACTTGCGGGAACTGATCGAAGAATTTCTCCGGGATGACCCACTTGGTTTCGCCCTGGCTGGCGCTGTCGGCATTGGGCACCGGGATGTCGGGGGTTTTCTTCCAGTCGATGGACTTCATCTTGCCGTCAAAGTCTTTGAGCGGGTAGAAGACGATCTGGTTGAGCTGTTGCTGGATAGCCGCACGGTCGGCATCCGTGTCGTCCATGAACACCCGAGGGATGGTGTTGGCCAACGCCGTGGGGCTGCGGATGATGGCTTCTACCCCGTCGGGTTTCTCGCCTTTCCAGTTCGGGCCCACCAGCAGGTAGAAACCGGGCTTGCTGGCATAGGGCTTGCCGAGTTCGCCGAACTGATCGGTGCGCTGGTCGTACATGGCATAGACCCAGAAGCGCTCGCCGAAGTCCGGCACCTGGGCGATCACGGGCTCGTCGTCCAGGGAGAAGAAGCCAAGGCCGTACACCACATCCTGGTTGGGGCAGGTGACAAAGGTTTCGGCAGGAGTGATGTAATCGTGCAGCATGCCCAGCTGGCCGCGCGGCGCCGCTGGCAGGATGCCGCCCAGCAGCCCCGGGTGAGGCGCCTTGGTGATGCGCTCGTAGCGGTTGATCATGTTGACCATCGGCCAGCCCCAGAGATAGGCCATGCGCGCGATGGTTTTCACGTACGCCGGATGCATGAGCGCATCCGTGCTGGGCTGGGTGAGCGCAGGCGCGCTTGGCTGGGGTTGTTCGGCGGCTTGAGCAAGTGGAGCGCTGAGTGACAAGGCCAGGATGGCTGCGCTAAAGCCTGTTTGTGCCGTTCGCATAGTCGACGTCCTTGCAGGTGAGGGACCCAAGGAGACGAATCAGCGAACTTCGGCGAACGGCATGGCCTATTCCACACTCAGCGTATCGCTCTCCAAACCGTCTCGAAGTCTAGACGGTCATCCTGCAAGTGGCCTGCCACGGCGTGGAAAACAGCCAAAAGCTCGTGCAGATAGCTACCCGCTCTGAGTCAAAAGCTGCCGGTCGTGATTGACAGCTTTCGACCCAAAGCTGCCGGTGAGCCCAACGCTGGCCTTCGTGGGAGCGGGCTTGCCCCGCGAACACGGGCCTAGCCCGTGCCAGGCTACTCCTTTTCATGGGCCGCCCTCTTCGCGGGGCAAGTCGCATCGGCGCACCGCCGCTCCCACAGAATTACTGCCAGCCTCACCGGCAGCGCTGGGTAGCACACCGAACGAGATACCGCGAGGTTTGCGGCCACCACCCGACATAGGCCGGATTCCATTGGGCGCATACCTGGTCCGCCATTGGGCACATCAGCTGAGTTATGCTCCAGCCCCTCAGCCAGGGGAGTGTCACGATGCAACTCACGTTCAGCCACGTGGATGTACTGGTCAACCAACTCGAACCGGCCTGCGCCTATTACCAACAGATCCTCGGCGCCGAGATTTCCACCACCCAGGTGTGGGAACGCGGCGGCTTGCACGTGCGCTACGCCATCGCCCGCATGGGCCAGGAGCGGTTCATGCTGGTGCAACCGCTGGCGGGCAATCTCAAGGTGCTGCTGGACGAGCACGGCGAAGGCATGATCTACCGCCACTGCTACTCGACGCTGGATATCGAAGTGGCCTATGACCAGCTGGTGGCCAACGGCGTGCAGCCAGAGAACGAGAATGGCCAGCCGCTGGCACGCGGTGACCTGCAATCGCCGGCCGGGGCGCGGATCATCTGGTTGCCTAAGCGCTTTGGGCATTTTTCCATCGAGATCATCGAGGCGCAGGCGTTGGAGGCGTTCATCGAGGGGGCATTTGACTGACACGAGCCCGCCAGGCAACTCGCCCGGTCGTCCGCAAACGGCTATTGAGCGGCCTCGGAGGCCGAGGCATGTCTCAAGTCTTCCGTCCGTGCCGGCCCATACCCTATACAAGGGGTGAAAGCATCCACGGTACTTGAATACAATGCGTAAGCGGGCTCAAAGGACATGCTGACCAGGATGTACCCTAACCAGCCGCGAGCAGGCAGCAACTCAATTCATCAGGGAGTGGAAAAATGATTCGTTGCAACCAGTGCAAAGCCCCCAGCGCCCGGATCGTCACCCAACGCGAGCTGGCCAAACTGTCCAATACGCACTTTACCGGCGCAGTTGTAGCGACGACCGCAACTGCCGCTGCTGCCGCGACAGCAGCCTCCACCACTGCCGGTGCCGTTGGCGTAACAGCCCTCGCGGCGAAAGCGGCAAGCAACTCAGGTGGTGGTGTCCTCGGTAAACTTGCGATGGTCGCCGCCACCGCTGCAGCGTCAGCTTTAGGGAAGATGGCGATTGATCGCTTGAGCGCCGGCAGCGGAAAACTCGTCTATTGCTCTATCTGCGGGCATCAGGAACCGCTCAAGAAAGGCGGATGACCCCCAGCTTTATCGGCGCTCGTCGGTGGCTCGCTACCGCGACTTACCGCTCGACGAGCGGTTGGGTATCGAACAGACACTACGTGACCGGGCCGGCCTCGTTCAAGTGGCCTTACCGAACACCCACACATGAAGCAGGAGGGCGTCCTTGCCCTCCTTCTACCGCTTCAACTCGTTGCACACATCACGTCAGCAGGAAATCCGCCGCCGTCACACTGGTCGCATCCCCTACCCCCACCAGGCGAATGGTGTCGGTGGCACCGGCGAAGCTGACCAGGGTATCGGCCCCCACATCGGCGATGGTCACGTTGGCGGCAAAGGTCGCCGCCGTGATGTTCATCGCCGAGATGTCCAGCCGGTCCTGGCCGCCCGCCGGGGCAGCATCGAAGCCGAACACCTGGTCGGCGCCGAAGCCTGCGGCAAACACGAAGACATCGTTGCCGTCGAGCGCCACCAGCGAGTCGTTGCCCGCCCCGCCGGTGACCGTGTCGTTGCCCGCGCCGCCATCGATGAAGTCATCGCCGGCCCCGCCCAGCAAGGTGTCGTTGCCGCCACCACCGAGCACGGTGTCGTTACCCGCACCGCCGTCAAGCTGATCGACGCCGACACCGCCATCGAGGTTGTCGTTGCCCAACCCGCCCAGCAGGATGTCGTCACCATTGCCGCCGTTGAGCGCATCGTCGCCGTCACCGCCATCGAGGCTGTCATTGTTGCCACCGCCATTGAGGGTGTCGTTGCCCAGGCCGCCGAACAGCTGGTCGTTGCCGGCATCGCCATTGAGCGTGTCGTTGCCGGCGTTGCCGTTGAGGGTATCGTCGCCACCGGCACCACTGAGGGTGTCGTTGCCGGCACCGCCGGTGATGACGTTGGCGAGGTCGTTGCCCAAGCCTGTGAAGTTGCCCGCGCCGGTGTAGGTCAGGTTCTCGACGTTGGCGGTCAGCGCGTAGCTGGCCAGCG
This sequence comes from Pseudomonas sp. zfem004, assembly GCF_032621715.1. Lineage (NCBI taxonomy): Bacteria > Pseudomonadati > Pseudomonadota > Gammaproteobacteria > Pseudomonadales > Pseudomonadaceae > Pseudomonas > Pseudomonas sp. zfem004. Next base: position 54,267 of record NZ_JAVYJF010000024.1, read on the forward strand.
AGGTGCGCACGGTATCGATACCGCCGCCGGCGGCCTCGACCACCACATCGTTGCCGGCATCGATCACATAGGTATCGTTGCCGGCGCCGCCCACCAGCCGGTCATCACCGGCACCGCCATTGAGCGTGTCGTTGCCGCTGCTGCCGGTGATGGTGTTGGCCAGCGCGTTGCCGGTACCGGTGAAGTTGGCGCTGCCGGTGTAGGTCAGGTTCTCGAGCTCGTTGCCCAACAGGTAGCTGGCCAGGCTGGTCTGCACCAGGTCGACACCGCCGCCGGCCACTTCGGAGACGCTGTCGCCGAGGTTGTCGACCACGAAGGTGTCGTTGCCGGCACCGCCGTTCATGGTGTCGGCGCCCAGCCCGCCGTTGAGGACATCGTTGCCGTCCTCGCCATTGAGCACGTCGTCACCGTCGCCGCCGTTGAGCGTGTCGTTACCGACGCCGCCGAACAGTTGGTCGAACCCGGCCAGGCCATTGAGCGTGTCGTTACCGCCCAGGCCCAGCAGCACATCGTTGCCCACCGTGCCGTTGAGGGTGTTGGCCGCGTTGGTGCCTTGCAGCACGATACCCGGTATCACCGCCACCGCCGCCGTGGCCGCCGAGGTCACCACCTCCTGTTTGCCGAAGCCGTCGGTGTAGCGCACGATCACCCGCAGTTGCTGATTGCCCTGGGCCAGGCCCGGGGTGAAGCTGGCCGACGTGGCGCCGGCAATGTCGTTGAAGTTGCCGCCCAGCCCCTGCTGCCACTGGAAGCTGAAGGCGCCCAGGCCGTCGAGGTCGGCGATGCTGCCGGTCAGCGCGGTCAGGGTCTGGCCCTGGTCCGGTGTGGTGTCGCTGATCAGCACCGCGCCGGTTGGCGCGTCGTTGACGTTGAGCACCGGCAGCGTCGGGTCGGAGGTCGCCACCTCGGCCACGCCGAAGTCATCCACGTAGTTCACCAGCACGCGTATCTGCTGGCCGACCTGGGCCTGGCCAAGGGTGAAGCTGGTGCCGGTGGCACCCGGGATGTTCACCCAGCCCACGCCCACGTTCGACTGCCACTGCACGCTGAACTGCGGGTTGCTCAGGCCGTCGGCGTCGACGATGGCCGCCAGGTTGGCGGTGAGCACCTGGTTCTGCGCCGCCAGCCCGGTCACGGTCGGCCCTGCGCTGGGGGCGCTGTTGGCCGAGGAGTCGACGATTTCCAGTGTGCCCTTGGCGTCCTGGTACACCGCCCGCACGCGGATGTTCAGCCCCGCCACATCGTCCGCCACCCGGTAGGTGCTGCCGGTCGCCCGTGACGCTTCACCGGCGGCGACAAAGGTGATGTCTTCATACACACCGGTGCCGGGGATGGTCTCGACCTGCCAGTAGTAGGCCACAGGCCCGGTCACCGCGCCGCTGGCGTTGCCTGCGCCGACGTTGTCGGCGTCGTGCACGCCACGGTTGCTCACCCGCAGCAACTGCCCGGCCACCGGGGCATCGGCCCGCGCGCCGCTGGCGTCATCGAGGATCGCCAGGTGGCCCGACGGGCCATTGTTGACAGCGGTCCCCACACCCGAGGCCTGGGCGCTGTCGGCAAACTGCAGGCGTTCGATGCCGGTCAGGCGGTCCACGCCGTCACGGCCCACCACGGTATCGGTGACGATGACCGTGTCGCCCTCGATGCTGATGCGGTAGTCGGTGGCGATGCCGCTGAACACCGCGGTGTCGTAGCTGTTGTCGCCACTGAGGATCTCCCGCACGATCACCAGCTGCCCGGGGTTGTAGGTGCCGTTGAGCATCAGCGGCACCATCGGTTCCATGCTGTCGAAGGTGGCGATTTCCGGGCCGGTTCCGTCATGGTTGGCGCGCACGCTGATGCGCACGTTCAGCCACTTGTCACCGTCGAGGATGTCGTCGCCGCCGCGCCCTTCGATGAGGTCGCTGCCGCTGCCGCCCAGGATGATGTTGCCGCCATCGAAGAAGGTCGCGCCGGCCGCCAGCAGGTCGACCAGGCCGTTGATCAGGCCGATGTTGGTCAGCACGCTGCCAGTGGCCCCGGCGGTGGGCAGCGAGGTGGCATCCTCGTTGTCGCCGCGCAGGAAGTCGCCATGGGCCGAGCCCGACAGGCCTTCCATGATGTCGAAGCGCACCAGCGCCGATGCGCCCGAGCCCGGTACCAGCGGCACATCGAAGAAGCGGTCGCTGTAGTCGATGGAGACGCCCTGGGCCAGGTCCTTGAAGGTCGCCCAGTCATAGCCGGAGCCGCCGATGTAGCGGTCGCCGAAGCCGAGGCTGCCGACCATGATGTCATCGCCGCCTTCACCGTTGAACTTGTCGTTCTCGTTACCGCCGATGAACACGTCGTTGCCGATGATCGGGTCGTTGCCGAGCGGGTCGAAGTTGTCGCCGGGCGCACCGTCCGAGGTGCCCTTCTCGATCCAGTCGTCGCCTTCGTTGCCCATGTCCTGCTCGTTGGCCTTGCTGCCCAGGATGAAGTCGTTGCCCTGGCCACCGATGGCTTCGCTGGCATCCTCACCGGTGACGATGAAGTCGTTGCCGAAGCCGCCGATGATCAGGTTGATGCCGTTGCCGCCGTGCAGCACATCGTTGCCGTCGCCGCCCTGGATGTTATCGTCGCCGCCGGTGTCGCTGATGATGTCGTCGCCGGCACCACCGCGCAGCTGGTCGTTGCCGTCGCCACCGTCGATGCGGTCGTTGCCGGCATCGCCCCACACCGTGTCGTCACCCTCGCTGGCGATGAGGATGTCATCGCCGTTGGTGCCACCGAGCACGATGTGCTCGTCACCGGTGTAGCGGATGTAGTTGCCGTCAGGGCCAGCGGTCAGCGGGTTGTCGCGGAACACCACCTGATGACCGCTGTCGTCCAGCGGGTCGGCGTTGCCCAGGCCGTCGTTGTACTGCTTGGAGCGGTCCACTTCCAGGTAGAAGCCAGGGTCGGAGAACACCAGGCCCGGCAGGTGGGTGGCCGAGGTGTTGGCCATGATCAGCTTGGCGAACGAGTTGCTTTCCAGCTCGGCGTTCATCGACAGGCCGGCGGTGCGTTCCAGGTAATAGAAGCGGTCACCGTCCTGCAGTTTCTCCAGCTGGTTCTCGAACACGAAGTTGAAGGTGCTGCCGAGCATGCCGCCGAACGGCGTCTTCGCTTCGGCCAGGCCGCCGATCCACAGGTCGATGGCATCCACCCCGGTGATGGTCACCCCCTTGAGGTCGTCGGCGGTGCCCAGCAGGCCATCCTTGCCGGCCTTGGTCACGTTGGCCCATGCGCCGCTGCCATTGAGGAAGTCCAGGCGGTCGCTGGGCGCACCATCGCCACCGAACACCAGGGCCAGGGCGGCGTCACGCTTGCCCTCGAGGGTGGTCGCCGAGGTGATGCTGGCGTGGGTACCGTAGGCGGCGATGAAGTTGATCAGCGATTCCGGGTGCTTGAGGTGCTGCACCAGGTCGACCCAGCTGGTGTACGGCTTGAGCTGGGTGTCGCCGGTCTGGCCATAGATGTCGCGACGCAGGGCGTTGAGCGACGGGATGCCGACATCGCGGCCACGGGCAATGTTGATCGCCGGCAGGTCCAGCGGCAGGCCCAGCAGGTTGTTGCGCAGCGCCTCGGTGACGAACTCGTCGATCTCGTTGCCGGCCTGGCGGGTCACCCCGCGCACGATGGCACTGGTCGCCTCCTCGGGCGTCACGCCACTGGCGGCATAGGCCAGCGGGTTGAGGAACGCTGCGATCAGGCCCATCTGCTGGTCGGGGTTGGCGCTGGCCGGGTCGCCGATCACGTTAAAGTCGATGTCGAAGCGGTCAACGGTTTCGGTCAGCATCGAGTGGCCAAAGCGGTACACGGTGTGCGCGAACTCGGCGACGATCGAGGCATCGAGGTCGACGTCATACACCTGGGTCGGGGCGAAGAACAGGTCGACCCGCGGCTGGATGGTGCGGGCGAACTCCTCGAACACCAGGTGCTGGTACTGCATCTCGGTGCCGAACTTGGCGGCCTGGAACAACCGCTCGCCGTTCCATACCAGCGCGTCGATCTCGGCCTGGGTGACGGGCAACGCCGCCACCGGGTCGAGCAACCACTCGTTGAGGAAGGCCACATCGTGGGAGTCGAGCACGGTGTCCTTGGTCTGCGCCACCAGCCGGTTGTGCTCGGAGTGGAAGATCGCATGCACCGCGGTCAGGCCGATGTTCTCGTTGACCCGGCCGTCACCGGCGATGTAGTGGGCGTCGAGCAGTTCGTTGTCGTAGGCGGTGTTGGCACCGGTCTGCGGGTTGAACGGCACGGCGTTGCCTATCGCATCGCCGGCGTCCGGCGCCAGCACGCCACCGCTGAACACCGGCACGGCGTTGTGGGCGATGTCGGCAAGGAACTGGTGGCCGGTGCGCACGGCATTGGTCAGGTCGATCGGCGCCAGTGGGTTGCCTTCGACCAGCACGTCGTCGGCAGTACCGCCCAGGCCGTCCACGCCCTTCATCACCACCATCGGGTAGCCGTTGGGCCCCTTGATGAAGTTGCCGTAGGCGTCGGTGGCCAGCAGCGGCACGTTGTCCACGTCGGCGTCGGTGAGGTGGATACCCAGCACATCGTTGGCCTGGGCCTTGACCACTTTCCAGGTGGCCATGCCGCCGATCTCGCTGTCGTCGCCGGTGCCGTACTTGCCGTCGGCGCCCAGGTCACGGTTGGTGATCAGGCGGCCGGTGGCGATCGGGCCGTGGTCGGTCAGCTGGTAGCCGCGCAGGAACACCTGGTGCGACGGGTGCGAGCTGTAGGTCTGGTTCTGGTCGACGAACGGCGTGGTGGTGTTGGTGTGTTCGTGGACATCGTCGGCAGTGCCCAGCACGCCGTCGGCGCCGGGCAGGTTGGTGGCGCGGGTCAGCACCATGAAGTTGGAGTGCCCGCCCGGCACGTACAGCGGGTCGTCCGGTTGCAGCGGGATGAAGATGGTGCCCGAGCCGCCCTTGGTCACCAGGTCCAGGCCGTGGTCGAAGAACTGCCCGAAGAAGGTCATCCAGGCGTTGAATGGCGCGGACAGGCCGGCATCCGGCGCGGTGTTCTCGAACAGGTACACGTCGTGGTCGTCATTGGTGCCGAACTGGCCATCCAGGCCGGGGCTGGCCACGATGCGCACGCCATCCTTGAGCACGTCGTCACTGCCTGGCGCGCCGAAGTCGAGGTGGCCGTTGGCACCGGGGTCATAGGCGGTGGCATAGGCGGCCGGGTTGTTCGAGGTCTGGTCGACGATCAGGTTGCTGATGGTGCGCGGCTGCGAGTCGAACACGTTGCCGCTGGTCTGCTGGTACGTGGTCGCAGGGCTGGCCGGGGAACCTGGGCCAAAGAAACCGGCCGGGGCGCCTTCGGCCGAATTGAACACGGGGTCGCTCAGGCGTGGGAACACGTTGTCGGCGGCACCGTATTCGGTGTGGTTGTTGCCGTTGAGGTTCATCAGGTTGTTGTTCGAACCATCGACCGCACGCAGGCCTAGCGGCGCGCGGATGTTGGGGATCAACGAGAGGATGTCCTGCCCCGCCGCGTCCGCCTCGGCGATCTTGATCTGGGCGAGGATGAAGTTGAGGTCCGAGCGCACCATGTGCAGACCGGCGCCGCCATCGCTGGCATCCACCACCGGGGTTGGTGCCGTGGGCACCACCGGCGCGCCGGGCTCTACCACTGTGGTGGGCTGGGAGAACAGGATTTCGGTGGTGCCGTGGGCGTCCTGGTAGATCGCCTTGACCCGCAGCGACAGGCCGGCAAGGTCCGGCGAGACCTTGAACGCCGTGCCGTCGGCGCTCTGGAATGCCAGGTCGCCGGCCGGCAGCAGGATGATGTCCTGGTACACGCCGCTGCCCGGGTCGGCCTCGAACTGCCAGTAGTACGACACTGAACTGTTGGCGAGCGTACCCAGCGGGTTGCCGGCGCTGACGTTGTCGCCATCGCGCACCCCCGCCACGCTGACGGTGAGCATGTCGCCCACGGTGATCGCCCCGCCGTTGCTGTCGGTGAGCGTTGGCTGGCCGGTGGGCTGGGCGTTGCCGCCGGGCACCAGGATCTGCTGGCCGTCGGCGAATTGCAGGCGCTCGATATGCAGCAGGGTATCGGTGCCGTCACGGCCAACATCGCTGTCGGTCACCGTCCACACGTCGTCCGAGACATCGGCGGTGCCACGGGTGTCACGGGTCACCGTGTAGTCGGCCTGCACACCCTGGTAGATCGCGGTGTCATAGGCCGCGCCACCGGTGGAGGTACCGGGCAGGATCTCGCGCACCGCCTTGAGCTGGCCGGGGTTGTAGGTGCGGTCGAGCATGAACGGGATCATGTCGACCATGCTGTCGAAGCTGGCGATCTCGGGGCCGGTGTGGTTGACGTCGCCCGGGGCATACACCGCGATGCGCACGTTGATCCACTTGTCGCCGTCGATCAGGTCATCGCCGCCACGGCCTTCGATCAGGTCACTGCCGTTACCACCGAGGATGATGTTGCCGGTGGCAAAACCTGTGGTCGGCAGCCCGGCATCGGCCAGGAACTGCTGCAGTCCGCGGATCAGCTGGACGTTGGTCAAGGCACCGCCGGTGGCGCCGCCGTGGTTGAGGATGGTCACCGCATCCACGTCATCGCCCTTGAGCACGTCGGCGAAATTGGAGCCGGACAACCCCTCCACTTCGGCGAAGCGATCGAGGATCGAGGCCGGCGAGGCGCCGACCGGGTTGAACACCCCGGCGTTCTGGTTCGGCGCGTTGCCATGGGGCTGGGCCAGCGCGGCCAGGCTCAGGTCGGCGGTGACGCCCACCTTGTCGTTCTTGTAGGTGATCCAGTCGAAACCGGACATGCCGTCCATCTTGTCCTGGGCATCGCTGCCGACAAAGATGTCGTCGCCGCCCTCGCCGATCATTTCATCGAAGCCGCCTCCGCCGACGAAGATGTCGTTGCCGACCACGTCATCGGTGAGCAGCGGTGCGAAGTTGTCGCCCGGCGCGCCGTCCTGGGTGCCCTTCTCGATCCAGTCGTCGCCTTCGTTGCCGGTGGGCGGCAGGTTGGTCTTGGCGCCGAGGATGAAGTCGTCGCCCTGGCCGCCGAAGGTGGTGGTGATGTCTTCGGTGGTGACGATGAAGTCCTGGCCGTCGCCGCCGAGGATCAGGTTGCCGGCGGCCAGCATGCTGCCGGCAATGATCACGTCGTTGCCAGCGTTGCCTTCCAGGCGGTTGTCGCCGAACGAGTCGGTGATGATGTCGTCGCCCGCGCCACCCAGCACCGCATCGTTGCCGGCACCGCCTTCGAGGCGGTCGTTGCCGCCGTCGCCATACAGGGTGTCGTCGCCCTCGCCGGAAATGATGATGTCGTCGCCGGCAGTGCCGCCGAGCACCACGTGGTCTTCACCGGTGTAGTGCAGGAAGTTGCTGTCGCCACCCACGGTGTCGGGGTTGTCACGGATCACCAGCGGCACGATCTCCACGCCGTTGATCATCAGCCCGCCAGTGGGGTCGGCACGGCCGTCTGCGCCCAGGCCGGTGTACTGGTTGGCCTGGTTGACCTCCAGGGTGAAGGTCGGGGTGAGGAACACCGTGTTGGACAGGTGGGTGACATCGGTGTTGAGCATGATCAGCTTGGCGAACGAGTTGTTCTCAAGCTCGGTGCCGAAGTTCAGGCCCGCGGTGCGCGACAGGTAATAGAAACGGTCGCCGTTCTGCAGCGCTTCGAGCTGGGTTTCGAAGACGAAGTTGAAGCTTGAGCCGAGCATGCCGCCGAACGGCATTTTCTGCTCGGCCAGGCCGCCAACCCAGAAGTCGATGCTGTCGACGCCGGTGATGGTCACGCCACTGACGTCGTCGGCGGTGTTCATCACGCCGTCCTTGCCGGCCAGGGTGACGTTGGCCCAGGCCCCGGTGCCGTTGAGGAAGTCCAGGCGGTCGCCCGGTGCCCCCGTGCCGCCGAACACCAGCGCCAGGGCGGCGGCGCGTTTGTCTTCCAGCGTGGTCGCCGAGGTGATGCTGCTGTGGCTGCCATAGGCGGCGATGAAGTTGACCAGCGAGGCCGGGTGCTTGAGGTGCTCGGCGAAGTCGACCCAGCTGATATACGGCTTGAGCTGGCTGTCGCCGGTGGAATGATAGAACTCGCGGCGCGCCTGGTTGAGGCTGGGGATGCCAGTGTCACGGCCACGGGCAAGGTTTAGCGCCGGCAGGTCCAGCGGCAGGCCCAGCAGGTTGTTGCGCAGCGCTTCGGTGACGAATTCGTCGATCTCGTTGCCCAGCTGGCGGGTCACGCCGCGGATGATCGCCCCGGCCGCTTCGTCGGCGGTGGCGCCGCTGCCGGCGAAGGCCAGCGGGTTGAGGAAGGCGGCAATCAGGCCCAATTGCTGGTCGGGATTGTTCGGGTCGCTGAGAACCGGGTTGAACGCGGGGTCGAAGCGGTCGACGGTCTCGGTCAGCATCGAGTGGCCGAAGCGGTACACCACGTGGGCGAACTCGGCGAGGATCGCCGGGTTGATCGAGGTGTCGTAACCGTTGGGGGCGAGGAACTCGTCCACCTGCGGCTGGATGGTGCGGGCGAATTCCTCGAACACCAGGTGCTGGTACTGCATTTCGGTGCCGAACTTGGCGGCCTGGAACAGCCGCTCGCCATCCCATACCAGGGCGGCGACCTCGGCGGCCGTGGTCGGCAGTGCGGCCACATCATCCACCAGCCACTCATTGAGGAAGGCCAGGTCAGCCGAGGCGAGGATGGTGTCCTTGGATTGCTGCACCAGGCGGTTGTGCTCGGAGTGGAACACATGGTGCACGGCGGTCAGGCCGATGTTCTCGTTGGCGCGACCGTCGCCGGCGATGTAGTGGGCGTCGAGCAGTTCGTTGTCGTAGGTCAGGTTGCTGCCGCCCGGGCCTGGGGTCTGGGCGTTGCCGATGCTGTTGTCGGCATCGGCCTGCAGCACGCCACCGACCGAGACCGGCTCGGCATTGTGGGCGATGTCATCAAGGAAGCCATGGCCGGTGCTCACCGCGTTGGCCAGGCTGATCGGCGCGGCGCGGTTGCCCTCTACCAGTTGGGTCACGTCATCGGCGGTGCCCGCGATGCCGTCGGCGCCATTGCCGATACGGATCACCACCTGCGGCATGCCGTTGGGGCCCTTGATGAAGTTGCCATAGGCATCGGTGGCCAGCAGCGGCACGTTGTGCACGTTGGCGTCGGTCAGGTCGATGCCGAGGATGTCGCGGGCCTGGGCCTTGACCACCGCCCAGGTGGCCATGCCGCCGTTCTCGCCACTGCCATCGTCGGCGGTGCCGAACTTGCCGTCGGCGCCCAGATCGCGGTTGGTGATCAAGCGGCCGGTGGCCACCGGGTCGCCGCCGGCATCGAGGGTGTATTCGCGCAGGAATACCTGGTGCGAGGGGTGCGAGCTGTAGGTCTGGCTCTGATCGACGAACGGCGAGGTGGTGTTGAGCTGGCCATCGTCGGCGGTGCCGAGCACGCCATCGGCGCCGGCGGTGTGCACCGCGCGCGGCAGCACCATGAAGTTGGTCTGCCCGCCCGGCACGTACAACGGGTCGTCGGGCTGCAGCGGTATGAACACCACGGCGCTGCTGGTTTTGGTGACCAGGTCCAGGCCGTGGTCGAAGAACTGGCCGAAGAACGTCATCCAGGAGTTGAAGCCGGCGGTCAGGCCGGCATCCGGCGACTCGTTGGGGATGAAGAACACTTCTTTGTCGTCGGCGGTGCCGAACACACCGTCCACGCCGGGGCTGATCACCGGCGCGGCGCCGCCATTGGCCTCGACCGCCGCCGGGTTGTGCGCGGTCTGGTCGACGATCAGGTTGCTGATGGTGCGCGGCTGTGCGTCGACCACCGTGCCGCTGGCGGCGTAGGCCGCGCGGTACTGGGCATCGAGCAGGCGCAGGAAGGAATTGTCGGCGGCACCGAACTCGCTCTGCCCGGCCACCAGATTGTTGTAGCTGCCATCGACGGTACGCAGGCCGAACGGCACCTGGCTGTTGGGCAGCAGCTCGATAAGGCTGGCGCCGCTGGCATGGGCTTCGGCGATGAAGATCTGCTTGAGGATGAACTCCAGGTCGGACTTGCTGAAATTGGCCATTTTCGGTTGACCTCGATCGGTATGGGGGGCGAGCGCGGGGCGCAGGCGCCCGTCGCGCCCGTTCATGGGCGTGCACGGTTTGCAGCGTTTTCTTGTGGCGAAACGGGGCGCGCAAAACCGTTACCCGCCTGGCGGGCTACGTGCCTGGAGTTCGCGCAGGTTCAGGTGCGTCGGGCGCTCAGGCGCGACGAACCCAGGCCCTGGGTGGGCCGTGACCACGAGAGGTGGGGGATAACGTCCTGTAGAGCCCATTCACTCGGTACAAGAACAGAGGGCTGGTCATGTTCTGCTCCCACAGGAATGTCAGCGGGGGCTCGCGGTGCCGTGGCGACAACAGGGCTTCGGGCAAAGTTCCGACGAACTGACTAAGACTAAAGTTGTAGGCAAAAAAATTGTCAATATTACGTCGATAAAAAAGATTGGATCCCGCTAATCATTCTCAACTGGCTGTTTTTAATGAAAATTGCGAGGAATCCATAGAGCAAAAACGTATTACAAAATATTTCTCACAACCTACGCTCCTGCTTGTGGGGTACTGCAGCGAGTTCGGATTACCCGCCAAAAGAGCGACCAGCCTGCGTGCCAATCAGCTTCCACACCTACTGCTACCTGGGCTGCCGCAAGAGCACCCGGTTTTCTGGAGGGAGGCCTCATGCCCAAGCACACATCCACCCGCACTGAGCTCGCCGACGCACTGTTTCAAATGCGACGCAGTTTCTATTCGCTGGCAGGTTTCAGCGGAGTGATAAACGTCATGATGTTGACACCTGCCGTGTACATGCTGCAGGTCTACGACCGTGCACTGGTGAGCCGCAACGTCACCACCCTGGCCATGCTGACGGTGCTTGTGGTGGGCCTGTTCCTGCTGATGTCCACCCTGGAGATGCTGCGCACCCGGGTGCTGATCCGGGTGGGCAACTGCCTGGACATGGCACTCAACCGACGCACCTTCAGCGCCGCCTTCGAGCGCAATCTCAGCCGCGCCGGCGGCAGCCCCGGCCAGGCCCTGCAGGACCTGGCGCAGCTGCGTCAGTTCCTCACCGGCAATGGCCTATTCGCCTTCTTCGACGCGCCCTGGACGCCGATCTACCTGCTGGTCGCCTACCTGATCCATCCGCTGCTGGGGCTGGTCACGCTGATCGGTTCGATGATCCTGGTAGGCCTGGCCTGGCTCACCGAAAAGGCCACCCACCAGCCGCTGGCCGAAGCCAACCAGGCGGCGCTGTCGTCGGCCAACTACGCCAACAACAACCTGCGCAACGCCGAGGTGATCGAGGCCATGGGCATGCTGCCGGCCATCAGCCAGCGCTGGTTCAAGGGCCACCTGCGCATCCTGCAGATGCAGACCCTGGCCTCCGACCGCGCCGCGCTGATCAGCAGCACCGGACGCTTCGTGCGCATCACCCTGCAGTCGCTGATCCTCGGCAGCGGCGCGCTGCTGGCGATCGAAGGCAAGATCACCCCGGGAATGATGATCGCCTGCTCGATCCTCACCGGCCGCGCCCTGGCCCCGGTGGAACAGGTGATCGCCTCGTGGAAGCAACTGCTCGCTTGCCGCCTGGCCTGGGGCCGGCTCAACACGCTGTTGCACGACTATCCAAAGCGGCCGCCGAGCATGTCGCTGCAGCGCCCGCTGGGCATGCTCGCGGTGGAGAACGTGTTTGCCGGCGCCCCCGGCACCGGCAACACCATCCTGCGCGGGGTGAGCTTCAGCCTTACACCGGGTGAAAGCCTGGGCATCATCGGCCCGTCCGCCTCGGGCAAGTCCACCCTCGCCCGCCTGCTGGTCGGCGTATGGCCGACCCAGGCTGGCAAGGTGCGCCTGGACGGCGCCGACCTGTTCACCTGGAACAAGGCCGAGCTGGGCCCCTGGCTCGGCTACCTGCCCCAGGATGTGGAGCTGTTCGAAGGCAGCATCGCCGACAACATCGCGCGCTTTGGCGAGGTGGACAGTGACGCGGTGATCCGCGCCGCCAGGATCAGCGGCGTGCACGAGATGATCCTGCGCCTGCCCCAGGGCTACGACACCCGCCTGGGCAATGACGGCAGCCCGCTGTCCGGTGGCCAGAAGCAACGCATCGCCCTGGCCCGCGCGCTGTACGGCGAGCCCAGCCTGATCGTGCTGGACGAGCCCAACGCCAACCTCGACGACCTCGGCGAAAAGGCCCTGGTGGACGCCATGGCCGAGCTCAAGGCGCGGGGCGCGACGGTGATCCTGGTCTCGCACCGGCCCAATGTGCTGTGCGCCGTCGACAAGGTGCTGATGCTGCGCGACGGCACCGTGCAAATGCTCGGCAGCCGCGACGAAGTGTTCGCCGCACTGCGCAAGGCCAGCGTGATACCGGCAGGCGCGACGGCACCGACCCCACTGGCCTCGGTCAAGGCACGGGAGTGACAGATCATGCAGATGAACATGCCCACTGAAACCACCGGGAACGCCCTCGACCACGGCATCGACATGAACGTCACCCGCCCCGCCCGCTGCGGCCTGTGGTTGATGCTCGCCGGCTTTGGCGGTTTTTTGATGTGGTCGTGGCTGGCGCCGCTGGATGCCGGCGTGGTGGCCACCGGCACGGTCAAGGTCACCAGCAACCGCAAGGCGGTACAACACCTGACCGGCGGCACCGTGGAAGCGATCCTGGTGCGCGAAGGCGACGTGGTGAAGAAAGGCCAGGAACTGGTGCGTCTGGATGCCCTGCGCGCCGTGGCCGAACAAGGCGCGGTCAGCGCCCAGTACATCGTCAGCAAGACCGTGGAGAACCGCCTGGAGGCCGAGCGTGACGGCCAGGACACAGTGACCTACGACCCCGACCTGCTTGCCCGCTTCGCCGGCGACCACCGCCTGCTGGCAGCGATGGACTTGCAGGAACACCTGCTCGATACCCGCCGCGCGGGCCTGGCCGGCGAGATCGACATCCTCGAAGAGAACCTCACGGCCTCGGCGGTGCAGCTCAAGGGCCTGCAGCAGGTGTATGGCGCGCGCGCCTCGCAGATCGGCTTCCTCGACCAGGAACTGCACGGCACCCGCACCCTCGCCGCCGAAGGCTATGTGCCGCGCAACCGCCTGCTGGAACTGGAACGCAGCCATGCCGACCTGTCCGCCGGCCAGGCCGAGAACCTCAACAACATCGCCCGAGTGCGCAGCCAGACCAGCGAGATCCGCCTGCGCATCCTGCAGCGCCAGCACGACTACCGCAAAGAGGTGCAATCGCAGCTGACCGACACCGCCAAGGAGAGCACCACCCTGGCCGACCGCCTGCGCGCGCTGGATTATGAAGTGGCGCACACGGTGATCCGCTCGCCGATCGACGGCATGGTCCAGGCCCTGAGCATCGCCACGGTCGGCGGGATCATCCAGCCCGGCGCCAAGATCATGGAGGTGGTGCCGCTCGACGAGCCGCTGCAGGTGGACGCGATGATCCCGGTGCAGGCCATCGACAAGATGGTCCCGGGGCTTGCGGTGGACCTGTCCTTCCCGGCCTTCAACCATGCCCAGACCCCCAACATCCCCGGGCGGGTCAAGACCGTCTCGGCCGACCGGCTGATGGACGAAGAGAGCAAGCAGCCGTTCTACCTGGCCCAGGTGGAGGTGACCCAGGCCGGCATGGCCCTGCTGGGCAGCAACCATATCCGCCCCGGCATGCCCGCCAGCGTCACCATCAAGACCGGCGAACGCAACCTGCTGAGCTACCTGCTCAAGCCGATGATCGAGCGCGTCGACAGCGCCTTCAAGGAGCAATGATATGAACCGTCATTGCCTGTGCCTGTGCCTGCTGGGCCTGGCCCTGCCCGCCGGCGCCATGGACCTCAAGCAAGCCTGGGACCTGCTGCAGTACCAGGGCCCGGTGTACCGCGCAGCCGTGCATGAACAAGAGGCCGGCGCCGAGAACCGAGCCATCGGCCGAGCCGGCCTGCTACCGCAGATCAACGCCTCGGCCTACACCAACAAGGTCAACGGCAACCAGCGCCAGAACGGCATCAACAACGACCTCGACTACGACTCCACCGGCGCCAACCTGCGCCTGCGCCAGCCGCTGTTCAACAAGCAGAAGATGGCCGAGTACCGCCAGGGCCAGCAACGCGCCGACTACAGCGTGGCGGTATTCGATGCCAAGAGCCAGGACGCTGCGGTACGCCTGGCCGAGAGTTACTTCAACGTGCTGCTGGCCAGCGAGACCATCAGCCTGGCCCACGCCAAGCTGAGCGCCTTCGAAGAGCAATTGGCCTCGGCGAAACGGCGCATGGAACTGGGCGACGGCACCATCACCGACATCGACGAGTCGGCCGCGCGCCGCGACCTGGCCGAGGCCGAGCTGATCGAAGCGCAGGACAACCTGGTCAACGCCCGCCGCCAGCTCGCCGAGTACATCGGTGAAACCCCTGAATCGCTGACCACCCTGCAACCGGGCTTCGCCACCCCACCGCTGCTGCCTGGCAACTTGCAGGATTGGCTGGTCAGGGCCCAGGCCGACAGCCCGCTGATCCATGCACGCCGCCACAGCCAGGAGATCGCCGAAGAAGAAGTGAAACGGGCCAAGGCCGGCCACTGGCCGACCCTGGACTTCGTCGCCGGCTACACCGCCGGCGAAAGCCAGTCGCTGTCGGAGCTGAACCAGCGCAACCACTACAGTTCGATCGGCCTGGAAATCAACATCCCGTTGTACAGCGGCGGCGGCGTCAGCGCCCTCAGCCGCCAGGCCAGCGCCAACAGCGCCAAGGCCCAGGACGAACTTGACGCCACCCGCCAGGAAGTCATCACCGGCACCACCCGGGAGTTTCGCGGTGTGCAGAGCGGCGCCCTGCGCATTCGCGCGCTGGAAAAAGCCGTGGTGTCCAACGAGCGCTCATTGCTGTCGACCCGCAAGGGCTTCAAGGAGGGCGGCACCAGCACCAACTCGGATGTGCTCAATGCCGAGGAGCTGTTGTTCGTGGCCAGGCATGACCTGTTCGAGGCCAAGTTGCGCTACCTGATGTCGCGCCTGCGCCTGGCCTCGTCGGTGGGGAGCCTGGGGGATGATGATATCGACCAGATCAACGATTACCTGGGGCCGGAGTTGTTGGTGAGCAAGTGATAGAGCTGGGGCCGCTTTGCGGCCCCGGCAGTCTATGTGGTAACGCTGCACGTCGGCGCCTGGCAGATCACTCGCCGCTGACCAACTGCCACGCCAGCTGGTTGTGACGCTCCAGCACCAGAGGCAGATCCACGGTGGTGATACGCCCGTCCTGCACCACCACCCGGCCATTGATCACGCTGGTGTCGACGTGAGTCGGGGTGCAGAACACCAGGGCCGCCAGCGGGTCGTGCAAGGCGCCTGCGTAGGCCACGTGGCCGAGGCTGAAGGCGACGAAGTCGGCGACCATGCCCGGGGCCAGGGCGCCGATGTCGTTTCGGTTGAGCACCTTGGCGCCGCCCAGGGTGGCGATTTCCAGGGCCTCGCGCGCGGTCATGGCATCGGGGCCGAAACCGACCCGCTGCAACAGCAGCGCCTGGCGCACTTCGCCGATCATGCTCGCGCCATCGTTGGAGGCCGAGCCGTCCACCCCCAGGCCCACCGGCACGCCGTGGTCGCGCATCTTGCGGATCGGCGCGATGCCCGAGGCCAGGCGCATGTTCGAGCAGGGGCAGTGGGCCACACCGGTGCCGGTGCGGGCGAACAGTTCGATGCCGTGCTGGTCGAGCTGCACGCAGTGGGCGTGCCAGACATCGTGGCCGACCCAGCCGAGGTCTTCGGCGTATTCGGCGGGGGTCATGCCGAACTTCTCGCGGCTGTAGGCGATGTCGTTGACGTTTTCGGCCAGGTGGGTGTGCAGCGACACACCGTACTCGCGCGCCAGCACCGCGGCTTCGCGCATCAGGTCACGGCTCACCGAGAACGGCGAGCACGGCGCCACCACCACGCGGCGCATCGAGCCATGGCTGGCGTCGTGGTAGTCCTCGATCAGGCGCTGGGACTCCTTGAGGATGTCGCTCTCTTTCTCCACCACCGAATCCGGCGGCAGGCCGCCCTGGCTGCGGCCGACGCTCATGCTGCCGCGCGCGGCGTGGAAGCGCATGCCGATTTCCTCGGCGGCGTGGATGCTGTCGTCGAGCTTGCAGCCGTTGGGGTAGATATAGAGGTGGTCGCTGGAGGTGGTGCAGCCCGACAGGATCAGCTCGGCCATGGCGGTCTGGGTCGACACCGCGATCATCTCCGGGGTCAGCCGCGCCCAGATCGGGTACAGGTTGGTCAGCCAGTTGAACAGCTCGCCGTCCTGGGCGGCAGGCACCACGCGGGTGAGGCTCTGGTACATGTGGTGGTGGGTGTTGACCAGGCCGGGGATGACCACCTTGCCGGCCATGTCCAGCACCACATCGGCGGTTTGCGGCAGGCTGTCGCTAGGGCCGACCTGCTTGATGATGTTGTCTTCGATGTACAGGCCGCCGCGCTTGATTTCCCGGCGTTCGCCGTCCATCGTCACCAGCAGCTCGGCGTTCTTGACCAGCATTGTCTTGGGCATGGGGGTTCCTCTCCCGCAAGGGGTCGCATTCAACATGATGTTTGCACAGGCCGCCCTAGGCGGCCTGAATGGAGCGTTCAGTGCAGCTGCGCAGGCAGTGTCGCGATGAACGGCAGGCGATACCGTGCCGCGGCTGAATCCGCACGTGCCAAGGCATGGGCCAAGGGCCCTGACAGGCATGGACGGGTTTGCGGCGTGAAAGGTATGGCAGCGCGTCCGTCGCTCGTGGGGGCGCTGAAGCATGCATCAGCGTTGAACGGGATTCGCGCAAGAGGCTCGTAGGGTTCGAGCAGCGTTGGGTGTTGCATGATGGGTAACCGTCGCAATACGCACCGGCGATTGCCGCTGTCGTAGGCGCCGGACAATGTAAGCAGAACTGACGGTTTCTGTATACAAAAAGCTCTCGCTGCATCGCTATGCTGGAAACTACATAGCGAAATCCTGACACTGCAGTCAGATTTTTCATCATCAAGGAGAACGTCATGAAAGTCAGTGCCCGCAACGTGTTCAAAGGCAAGGTCCGTGACGTGCGCCCCGGCGCCGTCAACAGCGAGGTCAGCCTCGAGTTGGCCGGTGGCGAACCCCTGGTGGCAGTGGTCACCGTCGAGAGCGTCAACAGCCTGGGGCTCAAGCCAGGCGCCGAGGCCATCGCCCTAGTCAAGGCACCCTGGGTGATGCTGATGACCGAGGCCAGCGACATTCGCCTGTCCGCCCGCAACTGCCTGAATGGCAAGGTGGTGAAAGTCACCGACGGTTCGGTCAACGCCGAAGTGACCCTCGAACTCGCCGGCGGTACCCAGGTTCACGCCATCGTCACCCGCGATGCCGTGCAGGAGCTGGGCCTGGCCCCAGGCGTCAATGCGACCGCCGTCATCAAGGCCTCGCACATCATCCTCGGCGTACCGGCCTGATGATCCCGGCCAGGGCACCGCTCGGCGCCCTGGCCTGCCCGCTACATCACCTGCCCATACACGACAGGCGCTGCTGCACGCCCGTCCATTTCGTCCGCCGCTACTGGTGACAGCCACCCGCCACTGTGTATGCTGGCCGGCGCCGCGAACCGTTGCCTGGCCCTGCCCCGCTGCCGACCGGGCCACTCGCCGCCGCCCTTCGCGATCAGGCCACGATCGAGCCCACCGTAGCGGACTCCCAGCCCCATGCCCGTTGACCTGCAAGCGCTCTACCCCAAGCTGATCCACCTGATGCTGGACACCGTGTTCGTGGTCGACCGGGACAATACCATCGTGTTCGTCAGCAATGCCTGCGAAGCCTTGCTGGGCTACCGCGCCGACGAACTCACCGGCACCCCGATCACCCGCTACATGCACCCGGATGACCTGGAGGCGACCCGCGCCTCGATCATCCGCATCATGAACGGCCACGCCCATTTCGACTTCCGTAACCGTTACATCCGCAAGGACGGTGCGGTGGTGCACATCCTGTGGGCGGCGTTCTGGTCCGACGAGGTGGGTGCGCGGATCGGCGTGGCGCGCAACGTGACCGCCCTGACCCAGGCCGAGCAGGAGCTGCGCTTTCTCGCCCATCACGACCCGCTGACCCGACTGTGCAACCGCTCGCTGTTCAACGACCGTCTGGCTGCGGCGCTACACAGTGCAAAGCACCAGCAGCGCCCACTGGCGCTGCTGTTCCTGGATATCAACGACTTCAAGGGCATCAACGATGTCCACGGGCATGCGGCGGGCGACCGCGTGCTGTGCACCATTGCCCGGCGCCTGGAAGCCTGCGTGGCGGCCACCGACACGGTGGCGCGCATGGGCGGCGACGAGTTCACGATATTGCTGCCGGATATCTCGTCGGCCGCGGCGGTTGCCGAGCAGATCGCCCAGATCCTCGCCGTCATGGCCGAGCCACTGGGCCCTGAGTTCGGCGCTATCGGCATGCCCAGCTGCAGCATCGGCGTAGCCTGCTACCCCGATGACGGTGAGGACGCCGACACCCTGCTCAGCCGCGCCGACGACGACATGTACCAGCAGAAACGGCGGCGCCGGGCGGCGGGTTGAGGGTCAGAAGTCGTAGCGCAGGTTCATCATCACGTTGCGTGGCGCGCCGTAGTGCCCCCAGCTGCCGGAGAAGCCGGTGTAGTACTTCTCGTCGAACAGGTTGTTGAGGTTCAGCGTGCTGCTCAGGTGCTCATTGAAGCGGTAGCGAGCCATCAGGTTGACCACGGCGTAGTCGTCCTGGGTGATGCGGGTGCTGTACCGGGAGAAATACACCGAGTTGCTGGAGTTCCAGTTGACCCCGCCGCCCAGGGTCAGGCGCTGCCAGTCTCCCGGCAGCTGGTAGGTGTTCCACAACCGGAAGGTGTCCATCGGCAGCTGGCTGGTCAGCCGCTGGCCATCGGCGTCCTCGGTGCGCGAATGGCTGTAGCCAGCCTGCACGTTCCAGCCCGTGGCCAACTCGCCGGCCAGCTCCATGTCGATGCCCTTGGTCTTGGCGCCGCTGACGGCGCGGTAGGCGTCTTCCTGGTCGCGAGTGCCCGGCACCTTGGCGCCGCCATCGAGCTCGGCGACGTTGTCGCGCTCGACCAGGTAAAGCGACACGCTGCTGTTCAGGCGCCCGTCATAGAACTCGCCCTTCCATCCCGTCTCGTAGTTTTTCCCCACCACCGGCTCCAGGTACTTGCCGTCGCGGTCGCGGGCGGACTGCGGCTTGAAGATGTCGGTGTAGCTGACGTACACCGACTGCTCGGGGGTGAGGTCGTAGACCAGCCCGGCGTAGGGCGTGACCACGCCGCGCTCGGTCATGCTGTAGGCGCTGGGGGCGCCGTTGGGCAGGCTGCGCAGGTAGTAGTGATAGCGGTAGTTGCTGACCCGGGAGCCGAGGATCAGGTGCAGGCTGTCGCTCAGGTTGAAACGCGCGGCAGTGAAGTAGCCGCTCTGGCGGGTGTCGACATCGTAGTCCAGCACCGGCGTGAACAAGTCGGTGTTCGGCTTGGGCAGTTCGTTGCCCCAGTTGTTGAAGTCGACGATCGCGTCATCGGTGCCCTCGGAGTGATGGCGATTGACGTAGTCGAAGTAGTTGGCGCCGAAGATCAGTTCGTGGGTCTGCCCGAACAGTTCGAACGGCCCTTGCAAGGTGGCATCGATCGCGCGCTGGCGCTGGGTGGCGGTGGCGTCGCTCTGGTCGATCTTGGCGGTGCCGTCAGGCCTGATGTTGGAGTTGTTCGAGGAGCTGTAATAGGCACCCGACAACGCGTAGCGGTCGACATCCATGTAGGTGGTGCCGACTTTCAGCTGCCAGTCGCCGGCCAGTTGCTGCTCGAGGCCGATGGTGTAGTTGGTGGTCTCGAAGCGGTCCAGGTTCCACCGCGCACCGGAGCTGGTGGAGCGGGAGAAGTCGGTCGGCGTGCCGTTGTTGTAGATCAGCGGCACACCCTGGGCGCCGGTGGGTCGATAGCGCTGGTGGTCGATGCTGACCCGCAGCAGGGTGGTGTCGGTAAGGTCGGCTTCCAGCGCGCCGTAGGCGATGTCCTTGTCCTGCTGGTACCAGTCCATGAAGGTGTGATTGGTCTGCTTGGCCGCTACCAGGCGCCCACGCAGGTCGCCTTCGCTGGTCAGCGGGCCGGACACATCGGCCTCCAGGCGCCGATAGTTCCATGAGCCCAGGCCACCCTGCACATAGGCCTGGAAGTCCCGGGTCGGGCGCTTGCGCACCACGTTGACCACACCGCTGGGATCGCCGGCGCCGGTCATCAGGCCGGTGGCGCCGCGCACCACCTCGACCCGGTCGTAGATCGCCATGTCCAGCAGGGTACTGGGCATGGTGCGGGTCTGGTTTTCCTGGTAGGTGGTGATGCCGTCGAACTGGTAGGTGTTCAGGCCGCTGCCACGCGAGTAGATGTTGAAGCGCTCGCCGCCATCCTGGGACATGGTGATGCCCGGGGTCTGCTTGAGCACGTCGGCCATGCTGGTGAGCTGCTGGTCGTCCATGAACTGGCGGGTGATCACGCTGATGCTCTGCGGGGTCTCGCGGATCGACAGGTTCATCTTGGTGGCGGTGCTGGTCACCCCGGTGGTGTAGGAACCGGTGCCCTCGGTGGTCGCACCGAGCCCGGTGGCGTTGACGCTGGTGGCGCCGAGTTCCATGACA
The DNA here is from genome assembly GCF_032621715.1 of Pseudomonas sp. zfem004. Classification (NCBI taxonomy): domain Bacteria; kingdom Pseudomonadati; phylum Pseudomonadota; class Gammaproteobacteria; order Pseudomonadales; family Pseudomonadaceae; genus Pseudomonas; species Pseudomonas sp. zfem004. The sequence continues at coordinate 74,929 of NZ_JAVYJF010000024.1, forward strand.
CCGCTGTCGGCTGCCCGGGGGATCAGCCGGTAACGGTCGCTGCTGACCTGCACCGGCTGCAGCCCGGTGCCGACCAGCAGCATGGCCAGGCCCTGCTCGACCGCGAACTGGCCACGCAGGCCGGGGCTCTGCACGCCCCGGGAGGCCTGGGAGTCGACGGCGACCATCACCCCGGCCTGCTGGCCGAACTGCCCGAGCACGCTGTCGAGGCTGCCAGGGGCGATATCGAAACGGCGCTCATCGGCCTGGGCGGGAAGATGCCACGCGGCCACGGCCAGGCCGAGCAACAGCGGGCTTGCGAGAGGGGTAAGGCGACACAGCATCGAGACAATCCTTGGCAGACAGGCGTGGGCGATGCGCTGCAAATTCAGCGCGTTTGCCTGTACTGATGCGCGAGAAACGAAAACCTGCCGGGTATGGGCAATATTTTTTGCACTGTGAAATTCAGGCCGGCACTACCGTGGCCCAATAGCCCAGCACCCGCTGCACCCGCACCGGCAACACCTCGGCCAGCAGGTCCAGGCTGGCCTCCGGCTGGTCCAGCGAGAACGTGCCACTGACTTGCAACCCGGCCACCTGCGGATCGCAGCGCAATACCCCTTTGCGATAGCGGTCCAGCTCGGCCAACAGACTACCCAGCGCCATGCGCTCGGCCACCAGCTGCCCTTGGGTCCAGGCCGCTGTGCCCACCGGCAATGGCGTCACGCTGCCAGCGCCGGTTGCCGTGAACAGCTGCTGCCAGCCGCCTTCCAGCCCGGCACGCACACCCTGCCCGTCTTCCACCAGCGCCCTGCCGTCGAGCACCTGCACCAAGGTGGCGGCCACCTGCTGTTGAACCACCAGCCGCGCTCCCACGCCCGGCAGGATCCGCGCCTGCCCCGCACGCACGCTGATGCCGACAGCCTGCCCTGCTTCCAGCAGCACCCGCCCACGGTTGAGGGTCAGCACCTGCTGGCCGGCCACCTGATCGCCATCCAGTGCACTGCCCGTATCAAGCTGGACAGTCAGCCCCGCGGCCAGGCGCCAGCTGCGCCGCTCGCCGGTGGCGGTGCCGTAGTCGCTGAGCAGCGTCGGCAGCACGCTGCGCTGATGCACGCCATAGCCGCTGGCAAGCAGCACCCCGGCACCGGCCAGCCCGCCGAGCACGGCCCGCCGCGACACCCGGCTGCGCGCCTGCAGCAGGCTGCGCGCCGCCGGCACGCCCTGCGTACCGCTACGCAGGCCCTGGCCCAGGCCATCCAGGCGCTGCCAGGCCAGTTCGTGGGCCGCGCTCGCCTGGCGCCAACGCTGGCAGGCCAGCCGCTCGGCCTCGCTGCTGGCCCCCGACTGCAGGCGCACCATCCACAGCATGGCCTGCTCGACCACGGCCGGGTCCAGCCGTTGCGTATCTGCCTGCTGCGGCTTCATTCGCCGTAGACCGACGCGTAGCAGTGCCGATAGGCCTTGAGCATGGCTTTCTGCACTACATTGACGGTCAATCCTTGGCGCTCGGCGATCTGCGCGTAGGTCAGGCCGTCGAGTTGCGACAGCAGGAACACCTCGCGCACGCGGCTGCCCAGGCCATCGAGCACCTGCCCTACCGCATCCAGTGCTTCGAGCACCAGCAGGCGGGTTTCCTCCGAGGGCTGATGCTGCGGTTCCAGCAGCGCCAGGCTGTCCAGGTAGGCGCGCTCCAGCGCCTGGCGGCGAAAGTGCTGCAGGCACAGGCGCCCGGCGATGGTCGCCAAATAGGCGCGAGGCTCGCGCAACTGCGTCGGCAGCTCGCTGCGCAACAACCTGACGAAGGTGTCCTGGGCCAGGTCCAGCGCCTGTTCGCGGTTACCCAACCGGTTGCGCAGCACGCTCACTACCCAGCTGTGGTGCCGCAGGTAGAGATCGCCGACGACATGGCGGTTGGCTGGGTTCATGGCGCGGATCTCCGGCGGCAAATGAATGAAAGTCGCACATGGTAATACTTATCATTCATTTGCATCCAGACGCGTGTTTCACACGCTGCGGGTCAAACCACCATCGACCTTGATGTTCTGCCCGGTGATGTAGGCTGCGCCGTCACTGGCCAGGAAGGCGATGGTGGCGGCGATCTCCTCGCTGGTGCCGTAGCGTTTCATCGGCACCATGTCGCGGCGCTGCTCGGTTTTCGGCAGGCTGTCGATCCAGCCCGGCAGCACATTGTTGATGCGTACGTTGTCGGCTGCGTAGGTGTCGGCGAAGACCTTGCTGAACGCCGCCAGCCCCGAGCGGAACACCGCCGAGGTGGGGAACATGTCGCTGGGTTCGAAGGCCCAGGCGGTGGAAATATTGATGATCACCCCGCCCTGCTGGCGCTGCATGATCGGCGTCACCAGCCGCGCCGGGCGGATCACGTTGAGCAGGTACACTTCCATGCCCTTGTGCCAGTCTTCGTCGCTGATTTCCAGGATCGGCGCGCGGGGGCCGTGGCCGGCGCTGTTGACCAGCACATCCACCCGGCCCCACTTGGCCATGACCGCGTCTACCAGGCGTTGCAGGTCTTCGACGGACTGGTTGCTGCCAGTCACGCCGATACCGCCCAGCTCATTGGCCAGCGCCTCGCCCTTGCCTGACGACGACAGGATGCCGACCTTGAAGCCGTCGGCGGCCAGGCGCCGGGCCGCGGCTGCGCCCATGCCGCTGCCGCCGGCGGTGATGATTGCCACTTTCTGTACTGACATGCTGCCTCCAGCATTGAACAAGAACATGATGGTTCGAGGGTGCCAGGCTGCAGGGCCCGTGCAGACCACTTCGCCGCTCCTACAGGTACTCACTCACCCTAGCAGCCGCGCAGCTTTTGAGGGAGACAGCCAGGCCTTCGAAAGCCAGTAGCTCAACTATCGCCTACTTGCTCTTTGAGCCAAGTCTTGACCACTGCCAGTGCAGCAGGCTGCTGCGCCTTGCGCGGCCATACCAGGTAGAACGCATTGTCCAGCTGCAGCTGCTGGGGGAACACCTGGACCAGCCTGCCGGCGGCAATATCGCCCTTGACGAAAGCGTGGCTGGCCAGCGCGATGCCCTGCCCGCCTGCGGCCGCCTCGATCGCCAGCGAGGTCTGGTTGAAGCGCAGGTTGCGCGCCGCCCCCGGCCCCTGCCCGGGGAACAGCGCCGCCGTGAACGCGGGCCAGAAGTCATGGGCGTCGTGCAACGCGACAAACCCCTGCAGCGCCGCAAAGGTGTCCGGTGCACCTTTTTCTGCCAGCAACTGCGGGCTGGCCACCGCCACCAGGCGCTGCGCCATCAGCAACTCGGCGTTGAGCCCCGCACCGAACGGCGGCTGGCCGTAGCGCACGGCCAGGTCGACGCCATCGGTGTGGAAGTGCGACAGCCGATCGGTTGCCAGCAGGCGCAGGTCGATGTCGGGGTTGCTTTCGGCGAAATCGCCGAGCCTGGGGATCAGCCATTTCGCCGCAAAAGTCGGTGTCACGCTGACCGTGAGTTGCGAAGGTTGAGGGCGCAGCAGCCGGGTCGCCTCGTCGATCATCGCCAATGCGCCGCGCACGCTGGTGCTGTAGGCGCGCCCGGCGTCGGTCAGGCCCAGGCCACGGGGCAGGCGCTCGAACAGGCGGATGTTCAGGCTGGCCTCCAGGCCGCGAATCTGCTGGGCCACCGCCGCCTGAGTGACACCCAGTTCCTCGGCGGCGAGGCGGAAATTCAGGTGGCGGGCGACCACCTCGAACATGCGCAGGGCATTGAGTGAGGGCAGCGAGGGGAATGCGGCTGACATGGCGGTAGGGATTCTATTGGCTGCAGAGTGCGCTCCAGTGTGCCAAGGGTTTCCAGCCATGGCTATAAAAGCGCCCGGCCCCAGAACTTTTTCTTTTTTGCCGGTCTATCTGCACAAGCCCGAAGCGAAACGCTAACGCGGGCGGCTGGCCACACCTTCTACTGTCTTTCAGAGGCTGTCTTCACCCATGAAACTACCTACCCCACGCATGCTGCTCCTTGGCCTGTTCGCCCTTGTGGCAGTGGGCTCGGCGAACGCTTCGCCGATGAAGACGTCCAACCCCGTGCCCGCTGCCGAAGTGGCGGCGCCCCAGGCCCCGGCCCCCGCCAACCCCTGGCCGAGCCTGGCCAGCACGGTCGCCGAGCAGCCGGCAACGCTGCTGGCCCATGACGACCGCTACTACCGTGATGACCGCTGGCACGACCGCCGCGAAGACTGGCGCCGCGAGCAATGGCGCAAAGAACAGTGGCGCCGTGAACAATACCGCCGCGAAATGGAACGGCGGCACAACTGGGAGCGTTATCACGACCGCGCCCGGCACGATCGCTACTACGATGACCGCCGCTACTATCGCCGCTGACTGGCCTGCTCCAGCCCATCCAAAGGCGCGGGCAGGTGCAGCACCACCTGCGCCTCCTTGATCACATCCAAGCGCACCAGGGTCGACGCCCCCAGCCCGTCGAGCAACTGGCTCAACGGGCCGCCATGGCGCACCAGTTTCACGCCCCGGGGCAGCAGGCGCTGGGCATAGGACAGCGGATTGGTCAGCACCTGGGTCTGCTGCCATTGCCCGTCGACCTGATGAACCATGGTCGTGGTGCCCATCCTCGATTGCGACGCCACCGTGCTCAGCGCGGGCAACGGCGCTTGCAGGCTCAGGTCCGGCCTGCCGTCGGTTGCGGCGATCCGCGCCTGCACGCGGGCGCCGATATCCACCTCGATCGGCGCGCGCCACTTGGGCAACTGATAGCCCAGCACTCCACGCACCCGGGCGATCTCGGTGTTGACCGGCAGCGCCAGCACATGGGCGAAGAAGCTGCGCCGACGCATCGCATCCAGCAACTCCAGCACCTGGGGTCCCCGGGCGCCGGGGCGGCGGACGACGATGGCCACGGACACTTCGTCGTAAGGATCGTTGTCGCACACGCCATAGGAAAAGAAGTTGAGCGCCACCAAGCCGTACCCGGGCAACGGGCTCAAGGGTTCGAGGACCTCCGGTAGGCTTGCCCGCAGGCGCCCGAGTGGGGCCAGGTACAACAGCTGGATGCTGGCCGAGCGGTAGTAGAAATTCGGCGCCCAGACCAGCCCGACCCGGGACTGCACCAGTTGCTTGGGGATGCGCCGGAAATACGCGATGTCTCCGGCGGCCGGGTCGCGCGCCACCTGGTCGAGGTCGGGGTTCATCCGGAAGCGGTCGTAGTACCCTCCTTCCAGCACCTCGACCTGCTGCGTGCCGAACTCGACCTGGGTGTAGCGCCTGTCCATATCTGCTTGACCTTTCTCGAAGATTGACCCGCCGGGCAGCCGAGGGGGCGTGCCGATGATCAGCCCGCGTCAATCACTCTAAGGTTCAACTCAACTTGAAGGTCAAGCGTTCATCCAAGGCTCACTCCACGACCCGGTGAGCCTTGGCCGCACCTGCGCTTTCCTCGCGCAGGCGCTCCAGCACCCGCTGGGTGTTGTCGTCGCAGGGCATGCCCTCGGGCCGGTTCTCGATGCTGTCGATGGCGATCAGCAGCTGCGCCCTGTTCTGCGCCAGGCGCTGCTGCATGGCTTCGATCTCGGCCACCTTGCGCTTGAGGCCGTCGAGCAGGCCGTCCTTCTGCCAGGCATTGGGCCCCACCGGCAGCAGGTGGCGAATCTCTTCCAGTGAAAAGCCCGCGCGTTGGGCACCGGTGATGATCTCCAGGATCCACAGCGCTTGCGGCCCATAGTCACGGTAGCCATTGGCCCGGCGCTCGACCGCCTTGATCAGCCCGCTGGCCTCGTAGAAGCGGATACGCGACGCCGCCAGGCCGCTGCGCTTGGCCAGCTCACCGATTTTCATCATTCACCTCGCTGAATACGTTTACTGGAGTTATCCCACAAAAACTGTTGACCTTAAAGTTGCCTTTAAGCTTAAGGTCGGGCCACTCCCCCTCGAGGCCCATGCAATGAATGTGTTCACTCCGCTCACCCTGCCCAATGGTTCGCTGGTGCCGAACCGTATCGCCAAGGCCGCCATGGAAGAGAACATGGCGCAGACCGACCAGGCCCCTTCCGAGCGCCTGATGCGCCTGTACCAGGCCTGGGCCGACGGTGGCGCCGGCCTGCTGATCAGCGGCAACGTGATGATCGACAGCCGCGCCATGACCGGCCCGGGCGGTGTGGTGCTGGAGCACGACGGGCAACTGGAACCGTTCAAACGCTGGGCGCGGATCGGTCGCTCGCGAGGCGCGCAGTTCTGGTTGCAGATCAACCACCCCGGCCGGCAGATGCAGGCCAACCTCGGCCAGCAGACCTGGGCACCCTCGGCCGTGCCATTGGCGCTGGGCAGCATGTCCAAGCACTTCGCCACCCCACGGGCGATGACCGCGCCCATCATCGCCGAGGTGATCGCCCGCTTCGCCCGGACCGCGCAGTTGGCCGAACAAGCCGGTTTCACTGGCGTCGAAATCCACGCCGCCCACGGCTACCTGCTCAGCCAGTTCCTCTCCCCGTTGAGCAACACCCGCACCGACGAATGGGGCGGCCCGCTGGAAAACCGCGCACGGCTGTTGCTGGAGGTGGTGAAAGCCGTGCGCAAGGTGGTCTCGCCCGGCTTCGCGGTAGCGGTCAAGCTCAACTCCGCCGACTTCCAGCGCGGCGGTTTCAGCGCCGACGACGCACGCCAGGTGGTCGCGCTGCTCAACGGCCAGGGCGTCGACCTGATCGAGCTGTCCGGCGGCAGCTACGAAGCCCCGGCCATGCAGGGCGACGCCCGCGACGGCCGCACCCTCGCCCGCGAGGCCTACTTCCTCGACTTCGCCCGCGACATTCGCCAGGTCGCGCAAATGCCGCTGATGGTCACCGGCGGCATACGCCGCCTGCCGGTCGCCGAACAGGTGGTGGCCAGTGGCGTAGAGATGGTCGGCATCGGCTCGGCCCTGGCCATCGCCCCAAGCCTGCCTAAGGACTGGCGGCGTGGCGTCGACCCGGCGCCGCAACTGCGGCCGATCAGCTGGAAGAACAAGGCGCTGGCGTCGTTGGCCAACATGGCGGTGGTCAAGTTCCAGCTGCGTCGGCTGAGCCTTGGGCGAGCGCCGGATCCGCAGGTGTCGCCGTTGCGGGCGCTGGTGTTGCAGCAATTGGCCAATGCGCTGCGCACGCGGCAGTATCGGCGGTGGATGCGCGAGACGGGCAAGCGCGAGGGTTGCTCGGGTGCGGTTTGAGTCCTGGACCGGGGCTGCATCCTGACGCGCAGAGCGAACACGAGCCAGACGGGTCGGCGTTGTATTACCCGATCAGTTCGACGTAATGGGACTCACCCCCTCCAGTGGCGCCAGATAACCAACCCCAAACAAAGTGCAGGGTCGTGCGGCCTGCTTGATCAACACCCACCGTACCCCGGGACCAGCCGGCAAGAAGCTCGCCCTCGGTCGTCAAGCACTGAAACAGCAGCTCGATGGTATCGGGGCCTGTCACGCGGCCTACCTGGTGACCTGCACGGATCCGTCCGCCTTGATAAGTGCTGTTGATGGCGCCAGCGGCGACTGAATAATGGAAGACCGTGCCGGCGCCCGATAACCCTTGGGTGTTGCTGGCTACCGAGAATCGACGGTTGTTCAGTCGTGCTTCGATCTGGAGAAAATCAGCTTGCGACTGGCGTGTGTCTTTCATGGCGAAATCCATTTCAGAAACGATCACCTTACTCGAGGCGGCGATGTATGTTCTACCTGAAGGTTCGGGTATGTGGGCCTTGAATGGCCGTTATCGACCCGAAGCAGACGCTGGAAAAAGGGACCCGTTGGCGCGACGCGCACTCTGTGGGAGCGGGTTTATCGGGACGCCGAACCGCCGCGAAGCAGGCGCCGCGGTGGATGGCACCGGCTGTGCCGGTGTTCGCGGCGGTTCGACGCCTCGATAAACCCGCTCCCACAAAGATTGTTTTTGGGCTCAATGACAGCTTCGGGTCGTTAGTTGCCGGTCGTGAATAACTGCTTTCGACCCAGAGCAGACCTTCGCCAGGGGCTGCATACGGCATAAACCGGTTTCTCAAGATAGCTGCTTATTGGATGTCATTCTGGGGCCGTTTACCCAATTGGGGCAGTCGCGGTCTTCACGAGCCAGCAAAGTCAGGAGTGATTCAACGGTCTTCAGTTCACCCTCTTGCATAAATAAGCAAGGCGATGAAAGCCACGAACGGTGCGAACAGTACTAACCCACCAACCGCGACAGCCCAGCCCCAGGCAAACCCGCTTTCTCCCTTGAACCGGCCCCCACAAAACAAGCCCAGCACGTAAACGCCTACTCGGTGAGCTAACAGCGTGAATAAAAAGTCAGAGATGAAATCCATTTTTTGATCTTTGCGCTCCCTTGTCGCTTTTCTCTGGCGATGAATTCTGAGGAGTCATAGCAGGGGCTTGTCTATGTGTTTTACACACTCTGGGCCTTTAGCAGCTTCACAGCTCGCAGGTTCTGGGGATGCCCAGTTCAACGCCCGCGCCCTGTCATGTTGCTCCCCTTCCCCGCCGAGCCATTGCGCATCCGCCGGAAGATGCTGCAGATCGCGAGGCAAGTCGCATCAGCGCACCGCCGCGCCCACAACGATGGATGACCATACTTTTAGTACAAGACCTAAATGCCTTTTCCGCTGAGTAGGGCTATTCGCGCTTTCGCCTGCTGATTCCATATGTCGTGGTCATAGTCCCTTGCTCCACACGTTAGAAACAGCAGGACACCGAATACTCGGTGTCCTGCTTGCCGCCCAACTGCATCAAGCAAGTATTCAAGGTGTGACGATCGGGAACCAGAACTCGAAGTTATCCATGTAGCTCATCAGCTCCTCAAGCTTGCCCTCGGCACCGTCGATCTTCACATCGCCTTTGCTGACTGCATCCTTGAGCGTGGTCTGCTTGAGCATGATGTTGTTCAACGTGTCACGGGTCAGGCTGATGCTTGCGTCGGCATCCTTGGCTTGCATGCCCTCGGTGTGGTTGAGTACGCCATTGACCATCTCCAGCGTGTACTTCTGCTTGAGGTCGGTGAAGTCCAGGTTGAGGGTGATGTGCTTGTCACCCACTTCAGGCCCTTTCAGACGCATGGCCAGGAAGTCGAAGAACAGGTCAAGATCCATCGCCTTGACGGTGTCTGGGCTCGCCGTGTCCGGTGTTGGCAGTTTCTGTACACCATTGCGCAGTTCCTGGGCACCGGTCAGATAGAAGTTGCGCCACGGGCCACTCTCGGCCTGGTAACCCAGTTGCTCCAGCGTGTCGGCTTGAAGATTCTTCGCCGCTTGGTTACTCGGGTCGGCGAAGACGACATGGTTGACCACCTCGGCCACCCAACGATAGTCACCCTTGTCGTAGTACTCCTTGGCCTTTTTCAGCACAGCGTCGGCTCCGCCCATCATGTCGACGTAGCGCTTGGCTTGCTCATCCGGCGGCAGCTCCCACAAGGTGGCGGGGTTGCCAATGAACCAGCCCAGGTGCAGCACGTAGGTGGCCTTGACGTTGTGGTTGAGCGAGCCGTAGTAGCCGCGGTTGGAGAAGCGGTTGGCGATCGACGGAGGCAATTTCACCTGCTCGGCGATCTCGGTCATGGTGTAGCCCTTGTTGGCCAGGCGCAGGGTCTCATCGTTGATATAGCGATACATGTCCCGCTGCGATGACAGCTGATCCTTGACCTCCTTGTTGCCCCAGACCGGCCAATGGTGCATGGCGTACATGACCTGCACGTCGTCACCCCACATTTTTAGCGCTTCGTTGAGGTATTTGGACCAAGGCAGAGGCTCGCGAATCTTCGCCCCGCGCAGGGAATAGGTGTTGTGCAAGGTGTGCGTGGAGTCCTCGGCGGTGTTCAGCGCCTTCTTCTCGTGAATGTAATAGAGCATCTCGGCCGGGGCCTCGCTGCCTGGCGCATAGAGGAACTCGTATGTCAGGCCGTCGATCGTGCGCTTTTCGCCGGTCTTCTCGATGATGTCGGTGGGCGGAATCAGGGTCACGGTGCCGGCGGAGGTGGTGGTGCCCAGGCCGGCACCGAGCTGGCCAGTTTCGCTTGGCGGCAGCAGGTTGCCGTACATGTAGCTGGCACGGCGGCTCATGGCGGTACCGGCCATCACGTTCTCGGCCACGGCATGCTCGAGGAAGCCCTTGGGCGCATAGATCTTGACCTTTCCGGCCTTGACGTCGTCCTCGTTCACCACGCCGCGCACACCGCCGTAATGGTCGACGTGACTATGGGTGTAGATCACGGCAACTACCGGTTTTTTCGGCCGATGCTGATAGTAAAGGTCGAGCGCTGCCTTGGCGGTTTCCGAGGAGATCAGTGGGTCGAAGATGGTGATGCCTTCCTTGCCCTCGACAATGGTCATGTTCGACAGATCGTAGTTACGCACCTGATAGATGCCGTCGGTAACTTCAAACAGGCCGGAAATGTTGATCAACTGCGATTGCCGCCAGAGGCTGGGGTTGGTCGAAGCGGGTGCTGCTTCGCCTTCCTTGATGAACGCGTACTTGCCCGGGTCCCAGATCAAGTTGCCTGAGGGGCCCTTGATCGGCTCTTTCGGCAGGGGCGCGATAAAGCCCTTGTGGGCCAGCTCGAAGGAAGTCTTGTCGTTGAACGGCAGCTCCTTGAGCAGGGCGTCGTTCGCGGCCTTGGTGGCGGCAGTGGCCGGCTTGGCCAGCTCTTGCGCCCAGGCTTGTGATGCCATGGCCATGGCGGTCGCCAAGAAGAAAGTCGAACTGAGTTTCCAGATTCTGCCCGCCGACGCAGAGCGGCTGTAGTTGCTGAACGGCTTCGCCAAATAAGTCATTGCAAGCTCCTTTATGACTAATGCGCTGTACCGATTCGGCAACTGCCAGCAGGGGTTCAGGTCCCTTGGACAGAGTAGCTACGATTCTAAATTCGTCCTCTTCGCATCTAAATTATCGGACACTCAAGAAGATAGAATCAAATAGCCATCATTTGATGCAGTAGCATTCACTGAGTGCTCAAGATTGGCTGAGCCAGCATACAACGTGGATCAAGTCGAAGGGTGACTGGGTTGCCTCAGTGAGGAAAGTGATCCATGACGTAGCGCGCCGTCTTTTCCAACGTGCGCGCCATATCGGGAGCGCGAAGCTTGAAGCCATTGCCATTGCCATTGCCATTGCCATTGCCATTGCCGACGGTCTGATTACTCCCCACATACCTGTCCATCTGCATGGCTCGACGTCATAACCTCCCGGCAAAGCCATTCACCTAGCCGGCTGCCGGCAGGCCTTGGTGGCTACCAGCCAATTACTGCCGGTGTCGAATGGCTGCTGTCGGTCGAAAGCAGTCACTGGTGAACGTCCGCTTTCGACCCTTAGCTGCCCATTGCGACAGACAGAAATCGACACAAGCTTTCTGTTTAAAGTATGAATCGCTGCTGACATTTCAAAACAACCGTCGACTATTTTCCTTTTTCATAAAATATGAAAGTTGATTCGACCTGATTAGGCGCCCCAGTGTAGCCCGGCGACACTCATCAGGATCAAGCCAATCCAGAAGAACCGCCAGAACGAAACCCCGTCACCCAACCAATACATGCCAACGAGGGCCGTGCCTGCGGCGCCGATGCCGGTCCACACGGCATAGGCGGTGCCAACGGGCAGGACCCGCAGGGCCATCGTCAGTAAAGACAAGCTGCCGGCCAACACCACGAAGGTGCCGGCGAGCAACCAGGGCCGCTCCATGCCATTGGCGGATTTGAGTCCGATCGCAAACGCGATCTCCAGGAACCCGGCAACGATCAACAGTAACCAGGAGGCGGTATTCGTCATGGGGCGAGACCTTTCAGGGCAAAAAAGGGCGAGCCACCGAGGACTCGCCAAAGGGGGAGGTAAACGGAGATGAAACGTCAGTTGGCCAGCAGTTTGCCGCGCACGAGGCTGGACAGCGTTTTCACAGTCAGCACGCTCAGTGCCACGGTGAGGAACAGCAGGATCAGTACAGCGATGGCCATCAGCACAGTGTTGTCCTGGGCATGCGCGTACTTCAGCGCCGCATTGCTCAGGGCCGCGATGGGAAAGCTGATTGCCCACCACGAAGGGGCAAAAGGCACATCGCGACGGAACACCTTGAAGCTCAGCACCACGAACAGGAACAGGCCGAAGTAGAACAGCACGCTGGCAAACCGGTCGATCTCGCCAAACACGTTGGTGTACGCCAGGAAACCAACTTCAAAGGGTGCAATCAGGACCATCAGCGAAGGCACCATGCCTTTGGCCAGGGGGGCCTGATGGACCAGGCGCGAGAAGATCCGGGTGTAGAAAACCAGTGCCAGCACCGCACCCACGGCCAGTGCAAACAGATTGAACTCGGCAGCCCAGGCCATTGGCATGTGCGCACCGGTGACCGCGATATCAAGGGTGGCAACGCCCGGGATCAACCAGGCGGGCACTGCATTCAAGGGGTCCTGCGCGCCCGACAACAGGCGCGAAACCACCAGGCCGGCGAGCAGTACGGTCAGTACGCTGCCCAATATCCACAGTGCTTCGCCGAGCAGCGGGCTGTGGGGCGCCGCCACGGCGCAAAGCAGTAACAACGCGATGGTGACGGTGCCGAAAAAGTTGCTGGCAACCGGGTGATTGAATTCGCCCCGCACCGCTTCAGGATGTTTGAACCATTTGGTCAGGTAGCCCAGGGTAAGCAACACGAATACCAGGCCGGCAAACGCGCCTATCGCCTCACCCAGCTGGCCGCCGATACCGAAGTACTGGCCATTCAAACGCCAGGCCAGGCCCAGGCCAGCCAGCCCCATGACTGAGCCAAACAAATTGATGGGCAGGTTTTTGATGGAAGTCGTGCTGGTGGTGACCGATTGAGCCACAGCGACGTTGGGGGTGGATGCAGCGTTCATGGCAGTCTCCCGTTTGACTGAATTTGCCGTTGAGGTTATTTTCAGCCAAATTGGCTTTGGCTGAAACTGTAGAACTACGACGTATTCAGCCAATTGTTCGACGAGGACAGACATCATGCGCATCACCTTCCTTGCCTTCCCCCGCGTGCAGCTGCTGGATGTGGTCGGTCCGGCTGATGTCTTCGCCGAGGCGGCCAAGCAACTGGGCAATCCACGGGCCTACCGGGTCGAAGTGATCGGTACCGAAAAAGGCCTGATCAAAGGCTCAAGCGGTTTGAAGCTCGCCATCGACGAGACCTTCGAAACCTGTAAAGGCAGGATCGATACCTTGCTCGTGGCCGGCAGTCCGCACATCGACGAGATCGCACTCAACCCTGCCTTGCAGCAGTGGCTGCGCAAACAGGCCACGACGGTGCGCCGCATTGGCTCGGTGTGCAGCGGCACGTTCCTGTTGGCCGCCGCCGGCCTGCTCGACGGACGTCGGGTCACGACCCACTGGAATTCCAGCGCAAAACTCGCCAAAGAGCACCCACACACCCAAGTCGACGCCGACAGCATTTTCATCAAGGACGGCAACCTCTACACCTCGGCGGGGGTCACCGCAGGCATGGACCTGGCCCTGGCACTGGTCGAAGAGGATCACGGCAGGGAACTGGCGCTGAGTGTGGCGCGAGAGATGGTGATGTTCTTCAAACGACCGGGCGGGCAATCGCAGTTCAGCGCGCATTTAGCCGCCCAGACAGCCGAACGCAGTGTGATCAGGGATGTGCAGGATTACGTGGTGCAGCATCTGAAGGCCGACCTCAGCGTCCCCGCCCTCGCCGCACGCGCCGGCATGAGCGAACGTAACTTTGCCCGGACCTTCAAGGCTGAAGCCGGCTCGACACCGGCCGAGTTCGTGGAACTGGCGCGCATCGATGCCGCCAGGCGCTTGATCGAGGATTCAGACGTGTCCCTCAAGCGCCTGGCCGACACTGTGGGTTACGCCAATACCGATGGTTTCAGAAGAGCCTTCACGCGCCGTCTCGGAGTCGGTCCGAGTGACTATCGAAATCGGTTTTCTTCAAAGTGATGTAAAACGGGGCCGCTAAAATCGAGAGGCACTGATGGAGCAGCCAAACTGACGTTGTGATAGACACGTGCGTTCAATAATGCCTTGGTTCCACGGCACTCCACTGTATCGGGCCAGCATTTCAATGTCCGGGTCTGGCCGAATTCTTCCGTATCTGACTGGCAGCTATGAGTCGAAAGCAGCCCTTCGCGCGTGGCCGCTGACGACCCATTGCAGCCGTTTAGACCAAGCAGTGGATACCACGGCCTACGCTGCTCACTGATCGGCCAAGCATAGATACTGATGCAACTGCTCTCCAAGAACCTCGAACACCTGAGCGATCCTGGTAATTTTGCGCAGGTCATTGTGCATTGCGATCCACACGTCTACCTCAAAGCCAAAATCGTTTGGTAACACATGTACCAGACCGTGCGTTTTTGCGATTTGCGCCGGGCAGAGTCCGAAGCCCAAGCCCGCTTTCAGAGCGGCCAGCTGAGCAAGGTGATGATCAGAGGCGATGGTGAAATGCTGGTCGGCATCGCACAGACCAGAGTCGATAAACCGACGCAAATCCGCTGAGCGTCTATCTGGCCCGATCAGAGGCCGCTGGCGCAGCGACTGCAGAGAGGCTGGATTACCGTATCGCTCCAGGCACCCGGCACTGGCATGGATGCCAATCTGCAAACTGCCGACACGCCGCACCGTGATATCCGCTTCATTGGGCCGCATCAGCCGCACCGCAATATCCGATTGCAGCCTGGCGATGTCTTCAAGGGCATCGCTTATGCTCAACTCAAGTTTGAGTCCGGCGTGTTCGTAATGGAAAGGGCGCAGCAGGTCGGGCAATACCTCGACGCCAAGCAACTCGCCGCAGGTCAACCGGACTGTACCGTGCCCCATCGACGCTTCAGAGCTGGCCATGCGGTTGAAGGTTTGCGCGGCCAGATCCATGGCCTCCACATGTTCGATCAGGCGCTGCGCTCCGGCAGTAGGCGTCAGTCCTTGTGATGTGCGGGTGAACAGACCCACACCGAGAGCGTGCTCAAGATGGTCGAGGCGCCGGCGCGCAGTGGCCTGGGCGATGCCCAGCAACTTCGCCGCGCCGCTCAGGCTGCCAGAGCGCAACACGGCGAGAAATACACGCTGGCTTTCCCATTCAATGCCGCTCATACATTCTTGGCCAACAGTTGCTCCTAATTTGATCTTCTGCCCGAGCCCGTGAAAAGCGATCATTCGCCCACATTTTTCCGGGCGTCATTATAAGGAACCAACGCATGAGAATCACCGGTCAGTGCCGATGCGGGCTAATCACCATTGAGATCGTGGCGCAACAATTGCCGCCGCTGTATGCCTGCCACTGTTTGAACTGCCAGCGCTGGAGCGGCAGTGCGTTTGGTCTGCACATGCTGAGCGCAGCGTCGGCTGTTCAGGTGTCTGGCGAAACGACGATCTTTGAGCATGAACACCAAGGTCAAACGTCTACCCAACATGTCTGCGGTATATGTCATACCCGGCTGTTCAACGAGACCACGGCAGCGCCCGGCATGCGAGTGGTGCGGGCCGGCATCCTGGAAGGCTCTGAATGTTTCGAGCCGATTGCTCATATCTGGACACGGCGCAAGCAGCCATGGCTGGTGCTGCCAGGTACTATCGCGCAATGGCAGGATAGCCCGACGCCAGAAGAATTCGCCGCAGCACTAGGGTAAAAGAGCTGGCTCTTTCATCAGTGAGTGTGTGGCTCGTTGCACGGAAGATTGTCAGTGTTGACTACGTCCGCTTAGGGTCGCAAGCCGGCATTCAATATTGGCCGCTATTAGCCGTAAGCAGCTTCTCCGCTCGCAAGTTCTTGGGATACCCAGGTCGGTGCCCTCACCCTCTCATGTTTCTCACCTTCCCCGCCGAGCCATTGCACATCCGCCGAAAAATGCCATAGGCTGCCACCTCATCAATCAATGCCACTGACGCTGGATAAACGATGATCGAACTACAAGGATGTACAGCGTTTTCCGGTCTGGAATGCCAGCCCGTTGGCCCCTCTGACGCAGAAATGATCTGCGCCCATCGCCAGGACATGTTTCTTGAAGCCGGCGAGGATCCGGAAGAACTACGGATCATGACCCAACACTTTCGCCCCTGGCTGGAAGAGCGGCTCGGTGACGGTCGGTATTACGGGTTCAAACTCCTGGATGGCGAGCAACCGGTCGCAGCCATCGGCCTGATGAGCATCGATTGGCCGCCCCACCCCTCCCACCCGACCCTGGATAAGCGCGGGTACGTGCTGAATGTGTACGTCCAGCCGGCCTACCGCCGCCGTGGCCTGGCTTCGGCCTTGATGCAAGCTGCCGACGCCGAGTTCGCTCGCCGAGGCATCACCTTCGCGGTCCTGCACGCCACCGAGACGGGCAAGCCGGTCTATGAGCAGATCGGTTGGGCTGGAACGTCGGAAATGGCTAAATCCATAACTCGATAGTGACCGCGCCCGCCCCAAAGCTGCCCTTGTCGCTGGGAAGCCATTGGCACAAGTTCACTGCCATTTCGAGAGCCACGATCTATGAAAGTTATTCGTAGCAAGGATTTCACAGCCACTCGCGCCTGGGGTGCAGAGGACATCGCCAACATGGATGGCACAACTGTCCGGCTGCACTGGACTGACCAGCCGTACAAGTGGCATGTCAACGATGGCGAGGAGGTATTCGCCGTTCTCGACGGCACGGTCGATATGCATTATCGCGAGTCAGGCACTGAACAGGTCGTGACATTGAGGGTGGGTGATGTGTTTTTCGCCGGGGTTGGTTGTGAACATGTTGCCCATCCTCGCGGCGAAGCGCGGATTCTGGTCATCGAACGCGAAGGCAGCGTTTGAGTTGAACTGCCGTTTGCAGCCGGCCTCCCCCCGACTGCACTCGGACTTGCCCCGCACGCTTCAAAGCAGCCAGGCGCCCTCCCCCGTCACAGCAGCTCGGGGAAGGCCGCGCCAAGCAGGCCGGGGTCCTTCAGGATCGATGCACTGCTGGCGATATCCGGGGCCAGCCAACGGTCCTGGGCATAGGCCGGGACCCGTTCGCGCAACAACCGCCAGGCAACCTGGGTACCTGCGCCAAAGCGCTGCTCCTTGAGGAACTCGAAGGCCTGGGCCGCCAACAGGTATTCGATGGCGAGGATCTGCGTGCAGTTCTCCAGGGCGCGGTGCAGCTTCAACCCGGCATTGGTGCCCATGCTCAGATGATCCTCCTGCAGCCCGGAGGTGACGTAGTTGTCGATCACGGCCGGCTGTGCCAGCTGACGGTTTTCGGCACAGAGCGACGCGGCCACGTACTGGACAATCATCATGCCCGAGTTCACACCCGGCTGGCTGACCAGGAAGGCCGGCAGACCGCTGACCAACGGGTTGATCAGGCGATCGAGGCGACGCTCGGCAATCGCCCCGATCTCGGCCACCGCGATGGCCAGCAAGTCGGCCGCCATGGCCACCGACTGGCCGTGCGGATTCGCCTGGGAAACCACCCGGTATGACTCGGGTGTACCCAGCAACATCGGGTTGTCGGTGGTGGAGTTGAGTTCGGTTTCGATCTGCCTTGCGGCGTGTTCCAGCTGATCGCGCGCGGCGCCATGAACCTGCGGGATCGAGCGAATGCTCAAGGCGTCCTGGGTGCGGATGCCATGGCTGCTGGCAATGACTTCGCTACCGTCGAGCAGGCGACGCAGATTGCTGCCCACCCGCTGCATGCCGGGGTGCGGTTTGAGCGCGATGATTTCAGGGTCAAAGGCATCGAGTTGGCCGCGCAGGGCCTCGAAGCTCATGGCGCTGATGACGTCCGCCCATTGGCTCAAACGCGTGGCGTCATCCAGAGACAGGCAGCTCAGGCCGGTCATGCACGGGGTGCCGTTGACCAGGCACAGGCCATCCTTGGCACCCAGTTTGACCGGCGCCAGGCCGACCTCGGCCAAGGCCTGTTGCGCCGGCATGATCTGGCCGCGATAGCTGACCTGGCCGACGCCCAGCAAGCTGATGCTGATATGCGCCATGTGGGTCAGATACCCCACCGACCCCTGCTTCGGAACCTGCGGGGTGATGTGCTGGTTTAGCAGGGTCAGCAGCGCCTCGACCACCTTGCGCTGAAGGCCGGAACGGCCCTGGCAGAAGTTGATGATCGCCGCGCACATGATCGCCCGGGTCTGCTCGTCCGACAGCGCGCTGCCCACGCCACAGGCATGGCTGAGCAAGGTGTTGCGTGACAGCTGGCTGAGTTGTTCGTCCTGCAACGAGACATTGCACAAGGCACCAAGCCCGGTGTTGACGCCATAGGCGCGGTCACCGCTGGCAACGATGCGCTGGACGATCGCCTGGGCGTTCTCGATCCGCACCCAGGCCGATGGGGCCAGCTCAAGCTTCGCGCCATGCCGGGCCACAGCCACCACGTCCTGCCAGCGAACGGGCGCGTCGGCGATGATGATTTTTTCGGCAAACGACATACACGCGGTTCCTTAAAGCGAAGCTACGCGACGCTGCACGAAACGATCGACGTATTCGTCCGCAGGCTGGTAGAGGATTTCTTTCGGCGTGCCGACCTGGATCAGGCGACCGTCCTTGAGAATGGCGATTCGGTTGCCGATGCGCACCGCCTCGTCCAGGTCATGCGTAATGAAGACGATGGTCTTGTGCAGGGTCTTTTGCAGTTCCAGCAACTGGTCCTGCATTTCGGCGCGAATCAGCGGGTCGAGCGCACTGAAGGCCTCGTCCATAAGGATGATGTCGGTGTCGGCGGCCAAAGCACGCGCCAGGCCCACACGCTGGCGCATGCCGCCCGACAACTGGTGCGGGTAGGATCGTTCGTAACCCTTGAGGCCCACGGTGTTGATCCAGTGCAGGGCACGCTCGGTGCACAGGGCTTTGTTCTCGCCACGGACCTTCAGGCCGTAGGCGACGTTGTCCAGCACGGTGCGGTGCGGCAACAGGCCGAAGCTCTGGAACACCATGCTGATCTTGCGCCGGCGGAATTCGCGCAGGGCTTGCATGTCGTACTGCAGAATGTCCTCGCCATCGACCAGGATCTGGCCGCTGGTGGGGTCGATCAGGCGGTTGAAGTGACGCACCAGAGTCGACTTGCCCGAGCCCGACAGGCCCATGATCACGAAGATCTCACCGCTGCCGATGGACAACGAGAGATCGTTGACCCCGACCACGCAGCCGGTTTCGGCCAGGACCTGCTCTTTGCTCTTGTTCTGCTGGATCAGTTTCAGGGCATCTTCGGCACGCGCACCGAAGATCTTGAAGACATGTTTGACTTCGATCTTGTTCATCGTCTGCTTGGTGCTCATTTGCCCACCCCATGCCGTGGCCGGCCGTAGGCCTGAGTAATGCGGTCGATCACGACCGCCAGGATCACAATGGCCAGGCCCGCTTCGAGGCCGCGGCCCACGTTCAGGGTCTGGATGCCGACCAGGACGTCTTCGCCCAGGCCACGGGCACCGATCATCGAGGCGATGACCACCATCGACAGGGCCATCATGGTGGTCTGGTTGATACCGGCCATGATGCTCGGCAACGCCAGGGGCAACTGCACGCCGAACAATTGTTGCAGGCGATTGGCACCGAACGCGTTGATCGCTTCCATGACCTCGCCATCCACCTGGCGGATACCCAGGTCGGTCAGGCGAATCAGCGGCGGGGCGGCGTAGATGACGGTGGCAAAGATCGCCGGCACCTTGCCCAGGCCGAACAGCATCAATACCGGGATCAGGTACACGAAGCTGGGCATGGTCTGCATGATGTCGAGCAGCGGCATCAACACCGCCCGCAGGCGATCGTTGCGCGCCGAGAGGATACCCAGCGGAATGCCGACCAGGACCGAGATCAGCGTTGCCACCAGCATCAGCGCCAGGGTCTGCATCAGCTTGTCCCAGAGACCGACCGCACCGACCAGGAAGAGCAAGCCGACGATCACCGCCGTGGGTACGATTCTACGGGTGGCGTGCCAGGCGATAGCGCCGACGATGGCCAGCATCAGCCACCAGGGTGTTGCGCGCAGCAAGCCTTCGAGGTTGACGATGGCCCACAGCAAGGTGTCGGAAATGTGCCGGAACACGTCACCGTAGTTGGTGACCAGCGCATCGACCCAGCCATTGACCCAGTCGGCAATGGAAAACGTGAAGTTTTTGGGGAACATGGATTTCTCTCGAGCAATGCATGAAGCGGACTGCTATGTGGCATGCCCGGCAGGCGCCGGAGCCGCCCACACCCTCAGAGTGCCGCGTCTACCTTTTTGGCTGCGTCTTCGCTGACCCAGCTGTGCCAAACTTCGGGGTGCTCCTTGAGGAACAACTTGGCCAGTTCCGCCGACTCGATACGATCCCGGGTCATGCGCGCCAGGTTCTGGTTCAGCAGATCGATCGGCAGATTGACCTTTTCCAGCACAGCCACCAGTTCCGGCGCCTGTTCGTGGAAGGTCTTCGACACGCCCACCTTGATGGTCACGGATTTATCCACGCCGGGCTTCTCGTCCAGCTTGACCAGGTCGGCCTGGCCCATCAGCGGGGTTGGCGACCAGTAGTAGAAGAGGATCGGCTCGCCGCGCTTGTAGCTCGACAGCACGGCGGCATCCAGTGCCGGGCCGGTGCCCGGGCGGAAGTTGGTGTAGGTGTTTTCCAGGCCATAACTCTTGAGCATTTCGCTGTTGTCCAGCTCGCAGGTCCAGCCGGCCGGGCAGTTGTAGAAGCGCCCCTTGTCCGGTTCTTCCGGATCCTTGAATACCTGGGCGTACTGCCCCAGATCGGCGATGCTCTTGAGGTTCGGTGCCTTGGCTTCGAGTTTGCGCTTGGCATCGCCTTCGATTACATAACGCGGCACATACCAGCCTTCGACCGCGCCCACCACCGGCGAGCCGACGCCGACAACCTTGCCGGCGGCCGCAGCCTTGTTCCAGACCTCGCTGCGCCCTACCCACTCCTCGGCGAAAACCTGGATATCGTTGCTGCTCAGGGCGTTTTCCATGGAGATGGAGTTACCCGGCAGGCTGTCGGTGTCACAGCCATAGCCATTTTTCAGCACGAACTGCATCACCTCGGTGAGCAGCATCCCGCTTTCCCAGTTCAAACCGGCGAATTTCACCGGTTTGCCGGACTCGCACCAACTTGCCGCCTGACTGACGCCAGCGGATGCCAGGAGCCCTAAAGAAAGTGTCGTGGTCAGCAGAGCCTTTGTAATTGTCATTGTGACGCTCCCAAACAAGTTGATCACTGCGCAGGAGAAATATTTCACAACATAAAAAAAGGATAAAATAATAAGTCCTGATGCATCACCACGGAAAAACCTATGAAGTTCACACTGCGCCAGCTTCGCTACGCGCTCGCAGCGGCCAAGCACGGAAACCTGACCACTGCCGCCATGGAGCTTCATGTTTCACAACCTTCCATTTCGGCGGCCATCACCGAACTGGAAGAGGTGCTGGGTCAATCGATCTTCATACGCCAACGTGGCCTCGGCATATCGCTGACCCCATTCGGTCGTACCGTCATGGTCCAGGCCCGTCGCGTACTGGCAGAAGCCCAGACCTTTGCCGAGATCCATGCCAATGCCGGCGAGTGCGTCGGCGAACTGGTGGTCGGCTGCTTTGAAGATCTGGCGCCCTATTGCCTGCCGCAAATCGTGCGACGGATGCAGGAGTCCTGCCCCAGGGTCACGGTCGATATGCGCGATGGCAGCTTCGAGTATGTTGGCAAACGGCTCAGTGAAGGCGCGATAGAACTGGCCATCACCTATGACCTGGGTTTGCCGCCGAACACGCATTGCACGCAGCTGTGTCAACTGACCGCCCAGGTGCTGCTGTCAGCCGACCACCCGTTGGCCAAGGAGCCGCGCGTCAGCCTCAAGGCGCTCGCCGAATACACCCTGGTAGTCACCGATCAAGTCCACAGTTGGCAGCATGTGCTGGATCTGTTCAGCTTTTACGACCTTACACCCGCCGTTGTGCACCGTGTGCGCACCTTCGAGTTGCAGCGCAGCCTCGTCGCCAATGGCTTTGGCGTGGCGCTGATCTATACCCGGCCGTTTGGTGACCGTAGTTATGATGGTCAAGCACTGGTCTGTCGGCCGACTCTGGAGAAACTGCCAACCCACAGCATCGTGCTGGCGCATGATCAGCGCTACCCACTGACGCCTTCGGCCGAGGCGTTCAAGGAGCTGGCGGTGGCATGGTTTGCGGAGCGACCGTCGTTTGCGTCTGAATGAACAACGGGGGCGAATGCCACATGACGACTGCTAGCGGAAAGGCTTCGCCCGTGTACGTAGGTAAACTGAGCTGGCCTAATGAATTTGGCCCCCGTCTACATCAGCTGATCGGAGCAGCCTAGCTCCTCAAATTGCTTGGCCACTTTCATTGCCAGTTCGACAAAGGCCCTCGCTGCAGCCGTTTGGTAAACCCCTTTTCGTTGCATCAGAACAGCAGTGCGTTGCAAGCGCTGCTGGTCCAGCTCGATAGCGACCAACTGCTCGTGAGCCAGGGCGATGTTGGCCGGCAACAAGGTCGAGAGCGTGGTCCTGCTGACCACTTCGATAAGCGCACTGATGGTATTGGCTTCCACTTGCACGTGAGGGCGAATGTTGTGCTGGCGGCAGTAGCTGTCGATCTGCTCACGCGTGGCGAATTCGGCGCTCAAGAGTATCAACGATTCTGAGCTCAACGCCTCCAGATCAATGCTGCCCGTCGTGGCTAGCGGATGATGCTTGCCGACCACCAGCGCGAGGGTTTCGACCAGTAGCGCTTGGGTATCCAGATCCAGATGATGGCCGTTGTCGAACGCAATGCCCACGTCAACCTCGTCGGCCAACAACATTTCTTCCAGCGCCTCTTGAGCGATCTCTCGCAGCACCAGCGTGATGTTCGGGTACCGACTATGGAACGCTTCAACCAGCGGGCCAACGAGGTAGCTGGTGAATGTCGGTGTTACCCCCAGCCGAAGTGATCCGCGGCTTAGATCACCCAGATCATCAATGGCTCGTTTTGCCTCCTGCAGTTCCTGCGCGGCTCGCTTGGCATAGCGCAGGTACACCTCGCCGGCATCCGTCAATCGCGTGGTCCGGCCAGAACGATCGAACAACGGTGTGCCGAGACTCTCTTCCAACTGCCGGACCTGCTGCGACAAGGCCGGTTGAGACACATGCAAGGCCGCTGCGGCGCGCGTGAAACTGAGGTGGTTTGCCACTGCGATGAAGTACTGGATGTGCCGGGCAAGCATGGCTGCACCTATAAGATTATCTGATCCGCCTGATCATAAATCAGACTTTTACCTTATTCAAAGTGCTGCGTAACCTTTGCTTCAACACATCGCGTCACTCAAGGAGTCAGCCATGAAAGACATCATCGACGGGTTTCTGAAGTTCCAGAAAGACGCCTATCCCGAACGCGTCAAACTGTTCAAGGATCTGGCCAGCCAGCAGAGCCCACGTGCCCTGTTCATCTCATGCTCCGACAGCCGCCTGGTACCGGAGCTGGTCACCCAGCGCGAACCCGGGGACCTGTTCGTCATTCGCAATGCAGGCAACATCGTGCCGTCCTACGGGCCCGAGCCTGGGGGCGTATCGGCCTCGGTCGAATATGCCGTGGCGGCCTTGCAGGTTTCCGACATCGTCATCTGCGGCCACTCCGATTGCGGCGCCATGACGGCCATCGCCACCTGCAAATGCCTGGACCACATGCCCGCTGTGGCCGGCTGGCTGCGCTACGCCGATTCCGCCCGAGTGGTTAACGAAGCCCGCAACCATTTCGGCCCGCAGGCCAAGGTCGAAGCCATGGTGCGCGAAAACGTGATCGCCCAGCTTGCCAACATCCAGACCCACCCCTCGGTGCGCCTGGCCCTGGAAGAAGGCCGCGTGACATTGCATGGCTGGATCTACGACATCGAAAGCGGGCTGATCGAGGCCTTCGATGGCAGTACCGGCACATTCGTATCCCTCGCCGACAACCCCGAAGTGCACGCCGTTTCCCACCAACCCAAGCGCGTTGCCTGACCATCTTTCAACCAAGGAGAAACACCATGATCCAATCGCAAATCAGCCAGAACGCCCGCCTTGCCCTGAGCGAAGTCATCTTGCTGGCCAAAGCCCGCAAAGACCTCTCGTTCGCCCAGATCACCGAAGGCACCGGTTTGTCCGAAGCGTTCGTCACCGCGGCACTGTTGGGCCAGCACCCGTTGCCGGCGAGCGCTGCCCAGGTGGTGGGTGACAAGCTCGGCCTCGACGCGGACGGCATTGCACTGCTGCAGACCGTGCCACTGCGCGGCAGCATCCAAAATGGTATCCCGACCGACCCGACCATCTACCGCTTTTACGAGATGTTGCAGGTGTACGGCACCACCTTGAAGGCGCTGGTTCATGAAAAGTTCGGCGACGGCATCATCAGTGCCATCAACTTCAAGCTGGACATCAAGAAAGTCGAAGACCCCGAGGGCGGCTCGCGCGCAGTGATCACCCTGGATGGCAAATACCTGCCCACCAAACCGTTCTGATTTGGCTGCAACACATGGGCTCGGCCGCAATTTTGCGGCCGAGCCATAACCTGAAGGTGATCAAAATTGAAAGCGTTGTTCGCATTGATACTCGGCGCGCTGTGCAACGTGGCGATGGCTGCTGACGTTGAGCAACAGGTCGAGCAGGTACCGGTTGAACAGTACAGCTACTCCCAGCACCTCGATGTAGCTCGTGTCATTTCCATGAGCGAGGTCCCCGATGTCTGCCAGGTAGTGCCCGCTCGCATGACGTACGAAGACTCTCAAGGCAATAAGCATGTGCTTGAGTACCGCGTGATGGGCAATGGTTGCTCGAATAACTGAGCCCGGCCTTCGCAGCGCTGCAGCACTGAACATGAGGACTGAAGTTGATGGACCTTATCTTTCGAAATGTACGCATTGACGACGCCAAGACACTGGTAGATGTGGCTGTGCAAGCAGGCAAAATCGCCGAGATCGCGCAACACATCACCACCACGGCAGGACGCGAAATCCAAGGCGACGGCAAGGTGCTTGTTGCTGGTTTTGTCGAAGGCCACCTGCACCTGGAAAAAGCCAACGTCATGCAGCGCAAGGCCAATCGTTCCGGCACCTTGAAGGAAGCGATCGCCGTCACCGCCGAACTGAAGCCCACACTGACCCGTGAGGATATCCGCGAACGTTCGATCCAGGTGCTGCGCGCATTGGTTCAAGCCGGTACCACGCATGTGCGCGCCCATGCCGAGTTCGACCCCGCCCAAGGCTTCACCGGGCTCGAAGTGGTGCTGGAGCTGCGCGAGCAGTTTCGCGAGGTGATCGACATCCAGGTCGTGGCCTTTCCGCAAGAAGGCATTCTCAAGCTGCCTGGCATGCAGGCCATGATGGCCCAGGCCATGGAGATGGGGGCTGATGTGGTGGGCGGCATTCCCTACAACGACGTGTCGCCGCAGGAGCACATTGATTTCGTCTTTGACTTGGCCAAGCGCTACGGCAAGGACATCGACTTGCACCAGGACTTCGCCGATGACGCCGAGCACATGACCATCGAGTACGTGGCACGTCGAACCATTGCCGAAGGCTACCAAGGGCGGGTCTGCGTTGGGCACCTGACCAGCCTGGCCGCCGTCTCGCCAGCGCGGCAGGCAGAAATCATCGCGTTGCTGCGTGAGGCCGACATCAGCGTGATGTGCCTGCCCGCCACCGACCTGCACCTGGGCGCTCGGGGTGACAGTCACAATGTAAGGCGCGCCCTGACGCCAGTGCGTGCGTTGCGCGACGGCGGTGTCACGGTTTGTCTGGCCACCAACAACATTCGGAACGCATTCACACCGTATGGTACTGGCGACCTGCTACACATTGCGCAACTGGCCATTCCGGCGTGCCACTTGGGCGGCGCGGATGATCAGGCCACCGTGTTGTCGATGCTCACGACAAACCCGGCCAAAGCCTTGGGGTTGAAACACCACGGTTTGGCGGTGGGCAATGATGCCGACCTGGTGCTGGTCGATTGCCGAGCTGTGGCCGATGTCATTCTCGACCTACCGACACGGTTGATGGTGCTCAAGCGCGGCAAGGTGGTGGCAACGGCTGAGCATCGTAGGTCAGTCGCATTTTGAGGCCGTCTTGAAGATTTCGTGGTCAAGAATGAGCAAGAGCAGCATCATCGCAAGGCAGCTTTAGGTCGAAAGCTGCCGGTGAGGCTGGCAGTGATTCTGGACTGCCCCCAAAAAGTTGGACAGATTAGCTAGCGGCCTGGGCCCTGTACTCGACAGGGCTCAGGCCGTTCAGTTTCTGCTTTATGCGGTCATGGTTGTAGTAGCGGATGTACTCGTCCAGACCCGCTTTCAGTTCTTC
>NZ_JAVYJF010000025.1:0-73937 GCF_032621715.1 Pseudomonas sp. zfem004
GCAAAGGCAACTGTCTGGATAATGCTGCGATGGAGAGCTTTTTTGGCACGTTGAAATCAGAGTTTTTCTATCTGAGGCGGTTTGAAAGTGTGGAAGAACTGAAAGCGGGTCTGGACGAGTACATCCGCTACTACAACCATGACCGCATAAAGCAGAAACTGAACGGCCTGAGCCCTGTCGAGTACAGGGCCCAGGCCGCCAGCTAATCTGTCCAACTTTTTGGGGGCAGTCCAGGGACAGCACAAGGCCTGAGGTCAGTGCGGCCGGTGTGGGAGCCGGCTTGCCGGCGATAGGGCCAGTCGCATCACTCCAGCGGCGCGGTGACCACCTGGCGCTGCCCCGCCCAGAACTGGATCAGCTCACGCAGCTGCGACAGCTCCACCGGCTTGGCCATGTGCCCGTCCATGCCGGCCAGGCGTGCGCGCTCCTTGTGTTCGGCAAGGATGTGCGCGGTCAGCGCCACCACCGGGGTGCGCGGACGCCGGTTGGCGGTTTCCCAGGCCCGCAGCTGTTGCGTGGCGGAGAACCCGTCGAGCACCGGCATTTCGCAGTCCATCAGCACCAGGTCGTAGCGCTTGGCTTTCATCGCCTGCAGGGCCTCTTCACCATTGCTGGCGGTGTCCGGTTCGAGGTTGAGCTTGCCGAGCATGCCGCGGATGACCTTGGTCGAGATGCTGTTGTCCTCGGCCACCAGTACGCGGAAGTCGTGCGGCAGGTCCAGCGGCTGCTGGATGCCCGCAGGCAATGGCAGTGCGGCCTGTTCGCGGCCGCGCAGGGCCAGCTCTTCGGCCAGGGTGGTCTTGAGCGTGTAGCCGGCCACGGGCTTGGCCAGGATGCGCTTGACCCCGGCATTGCGGGCGATGACCTTGCTCGGCGCGTTGCTGATGCCGGTGAGCATGACCACCAGGATGTCGTGGTTCAGGCTTGGGTCTTCCTTGATCTTCGCCGCCAGTTGCATGCCGGTCATGCCGGGCATGTTCTGGTCGAGCAGCACCACGTCGAAATAGTCGCGCAGGTGCGCCTTGGTGCGCAGCAGGGCCAGCGCCTCCTTGCCGGAAGGCACGGCGCTGACGTTCATGCCCCAGGCGCTGCATTGCTGCACCAGGACCTTGCGGCAGGTGTCGTTGTCGTCGACCACCAGCACCCGCGCGTCGCGCAGCGGGCTGTCGAGGTCGGTCGGCGGTTGCTCCAGGCGGTGCGGGTCCAGCGGCAGCGTCAGCCACAGGGTGTTGCCCATGCTGGTGCTGGTCTTGATGCCGAACTCACCCTGCATCAGGCCGATCAGCTGCTTGGCGATCACCAGCCCGAGGTGGCCGCCGAGCTTGTTGCTGGAGAGGAAGTGGCGGCTGTGCAGTTCGGCCTGCAGCAGGGCGTCGCGCTCGGCCGGCGCCATGGGGGCGCCGCTGTCCTGCACGGCAATGCGCAGGCGCGGGGTGTCGCCGCGCTGGTCGAGGGCCACCACCAGCAGGATCTCGCCCTGTTCGGTGTTCTTCAAGGCGTTGTCGAGCAGGCTCGACAGGGCCTGGCGCAGGCGGGTCGGGTCGCCGCTGACCACCCGTGGCACTTGCGGCTGGGTGAAACTGATCAGCTCGATGTTCTGCTGCTCGGCCTTGGCCCGGAAGATGTTGAGGCAGTCTTCGATCAAGGCGTTGAGGTCGAACTGCACGTCGTCCAGTTCGATCTGCCGCGATTCGAGCTTGGAGATGTCGAGGATTTCGTTGATTAGCGTGAGCAGTTCGTTGCCAGCGCTGTGGATGGTCTGCACGTAGTCGCGCTGCTTGACCGACAGAGGCGTGCCCAGCAGCAGCTCGGTCATGCCCAGCACGCCGTTCATGGGGGTGCGGATCTCGTGGCTGATCTTGGCCAGGAACTCGGCCTTGGCATTGATCTCGGCGTCGCTGGCGGCCAGGGCACGGCTGGCACGGAAGCGCTCCTCGCTGATGCGCCGCAGGCGCTCGCTGACGGCCAGGTTGAGCAGCAGGCCGCTGACCACCGTCAGCACCATCAGGATGCACAGCAGCCAGGGTGTGGAGGTGCGCGTGAGGCCGAGCAGGGCCGGCAGCAGCACCAGGCCGCCGATGTTGTACACCAGCATGGCCAGGGCAAATAGCCGCGCCGGCCCGTAGCCCTTGTACCAGTGATAGCTGCTGACCAGCAGCATGCTCAGGCTGCCCAGGGCCATCAGGGCGTAGGTCATCAGGTTCAGCGGCAGGGTGTCGACGAACAGCAGTACCAGGCCACTGACCGCGGCCACCAGCATCTCTGCGTGCAGCAGGCGGTTCACGCGTGCCGAGCTGCAGGGCGCGAAGAAATGCAGGGTGAAGTAGAGGCCGGAAAGCCCGGCCAGCACCAGGGTCAGGTAGGCGGCTGGGGGCTGGGCGCTGTACCACAGGTGCCACCAGGGGCCGCTGAGGTTGAGCAGAATGAGTGCGCTGAGCAGCATCAGGGCGTGGTAGAGCGCCAGCAGCAGGGTGGTGCTGGAGCGGCTGTAGGCGAAGCGGATCAGGTTGTGCAGGATCAGCATCACCAGGCCACCGAACAGCAGGCCGAACAGCAGCGGCTGGCGCTGGTCTGCGGCGGCCACGGCGGCAGGTTCCAGGCTGATGGCCGGGCGTAACTGGTGTTCCGACACCAGTCGCAGGTACACATCCACCGCCTGGCTGCTGCGTGGCAGTGGCAACACGTGGTCGCTGCCATTGACCGACAGGGTGCTGGTTTCGCCCTGGCGCCCGTGGTGCAGCTGGCGCAGCAACTTGCCGCCTTCGAGGGCGTAGAGGTCGATGCGTGACAGGTCGGGGGCGAAGATGCGCAGCAACTGCTCCTGCTCGCCAGGTTCAAGGCGGTAGTGCAGCCACAGGGCCTGGTCGGGGAGGGCGGCGTCCAGTTCGTCGAGCGGCAGGGGGCTGAACTGGTTGCGGTAACGCTCGGAGCGCACGTCGGAAAGCTGCAGATTGGCCTGTTCGTCGAGCAGCACCGACCAGCCGCCAGCGTCTTCGGCCGCAGCCGGGAACAGGCAGAACAGGGTCAGCAGGCTGATGATCAGGGCTGTGGCAATCCGAAGCCGACGCACGACGAAATCCCTTCTTAGCTAATGTGCCGGATAGCAACTATGCGCGGCGCGCCAAGGCGAAGGCAAGGCCCCGTGGGGGCCTTGCCGACGAGCCGAGGGCCGTGCGCGACGGCCCTGGGCTTGAGCATTACTGCTGGTGTTCACCGCGCTCGCGGGCAATGGCCCGGTAGCCGATGTCGCTGCGGTAGAAGCTGCCTTCCCACTTGACCTCCTTGGCCAGGCGGTAGGCCTGTTGCTGGGCGGCCTCGACGGTATCGCCCATGGCGGTGGCGCAGAGCACGCGACCGCCAGCGGTGACCACCTGGTCATCCTTCAACGCGGTACCGGCGTGGAATACCTTGCCTTCGAGCCTGGCGGCAGCGTCCAGGCCGCTGATCGCAGCGCCCTTGGCGTAGTCGCCCGGATAGCCGCCGGCAGCCAGTACCACGCCCAGGCTCGGGCGTGGGTCCCACTGCGCTTCGACTTTGTCCAGGGCCTTGGCGAAGGCGGCTTCGATCAGCAGCACCAGGCTCGACTCCAGGCGCAGCATGACTGGCTGGGTTTCCGGGTCGCCGAAGCGGCAGTTGAACTCGATGACCTTGGGGTTGCCCGCCTTGTCGATCATCAGGCCTGCGTAGAGGAAGCCGGTGTAGACGTTGCCTTCCTCGGCCATGCCGCGCACGGTCGGCCAGATCACCTGGTCCATCACGCGCTGGTGCACCTCGGCGGTGACCACCGGGGCCGGGGAGTAGGCGCCCATGCCACCGGTGTTCGGGCCGGTGTCCTGGTCGCCGACGCGCTTGTGGTCCTGGCTGGTGGCCATCGGCAGCACGTTGTGGCCGTCGACCATGACGATGAAGCTGGCTTCCTCGCCGTCGAGGAACTCTTCGATCACCACGCGCGAGCCGGCTTCACCGAAGGCATTGCCGGCGAGCATGTCACGCACGGCGTCTTCGGCTTCCTGCAGGGTCATGGCGACGATCACGCCTTTACCGGCGGCCAGGCCGTCGGCCTTGATCACGATTGGTGCGCCTTTTTCACGCAGATAAGCCAGGGCCGGCTCGATCTCGGTGAAGTTCTGGTAGTCGGCGGTCGGGATCTTGTGGCGGGCCAGGAAGTCCTTGGTGAAGGCCTTGGAACCTTCCAGCTGGGCGGCGCCCTTGGTCGGGCCGAAGCAGTCCAGGCCGCGGCTGCGGAACAGGTCGACCACGCCGATGACCAGCGGGGCCTCGGGGCCGACGATGGTCAGGTCGACGTTCTTCTCGGCGAAGTCGGCCAGTTGCTCCAGGGCGGTCACGTCGATGGCAACGTTTTCGCACTTGGCTTCGGTGGCGGTGCCGGCGTTGCCTGGCGCCACGAAGACTTTCTCGACGCGTGGGTCCTGGGCGACTTTCCAGGCCAGGGCGTGCTCACGGCCGCCGCTGCCGATGATCAAAACTTTCATGTCAAAACCTCTGTTTGTCGGCGACCCCGGCCTGTGGGAGCGGGTTCACCCGCGAATACGGCGGTGAACCCAGCATCGCATTCGCGGGTAAACCCGCTCCCACAGGGGGTGGGGGTCAGCCAGGCATCTGTTTAGTGGCGGAAGTGACGCATGCCGGTGAAGACCATGGCGATACCGGCTTCGTCGGCGGCGGCGATGACTTCGGCATCGCGCATCGAGCCACCTGGCTGGATCACGGCGCTGATACCCACTTTAGCCGCGTTGTCGATGCCGTCACGGAACGGGAAGAACGCATCCGAGGCCATGACCGCACCCTGTACCTGCAGGCCGGCATGCTCGGCCTTGATGGCAGCGATGCGCGCCGAGTTGACGCGGCTCATCTGGCCGGCGCCGACACCGATGGTCTGGCGCTGCTTGGCGTAGACGATGGCGTTGGACTTGACGAACTTGGCTACTTTCCAGGCGAACACCAGGTCGTGGATCTCTTGCTCGGTCGGCGCACGCTTGGTGACGATCTTCAGGTCATCGGCAGTGATCATGCCGATATCGCGGCTCTGCACCAGCAGGCCACCGTTGACGCGCTTGAAGTCCCAACCGGCGGCACGCTCGGCTGGCCACTCGCCGCACTCCAGCAGACGCACGTTCTGCTTGGCGGCCACGACGTCGCGGGCGGCCTGGGAGATTTTCGGGGCGATGATCACTTCGACGAACTGGCGGTCGACGATGGCTTGGGCGGTTTCGCCATCCAGCTCGCGGTTGAAGGCGATGATGCCGCCGAAGGCCGATTCGGTGTCGGTGGCGTAGGCCAGGTCGTAGGCCTTGCGGATGCCGCCTTCGTTTTCCGGCACTACTGCGACGCCGCACGGGTTGGCGTGCTTGACGATGACGCAGGCCGGCTTGACGAAGCTCTTCACGCATTCCAGCGCGGCGTCGGTGTCGGCCACGTTGTTGAACGACAGCTCCTTGCCTTGCAGCTGGATGGCGGTGGAGATGCTGGCTTCGCCTTTCTTGGCTTCAACGTAGAACGCCGCGCTCTGGTGCGGGTTCTCGCCGTAGCGCATTTCCTGGGCCTTGACGAACTGGCTGTTGAAGGTGCGCGGGAACTCGCTGCGATCTTCGGTGCTCAGGGTGTCCTTGGCCTGGTTGATGGTGCCCATGTAGTTGGCGATCATGCCGTCGTAGGCGGCGGTGTGCTCGAACGCCTTGAGCATCAGGTCGAAGCGTTGGGCGTAGGTCAGGCCGCCGGCCTTCAGGCCTTCGACGATACCGGCGTAGTCGCTGGCGTTGACCACGATGGCCACGTCTTTGTGGTTCTTGGCTGCCGAACGGACCATGGTCGGGCCGCCGATGTCGATGTTCTCGATGGCGGTCGGCAGATCGCAGCCCGGTTTGCTGATGGTGGCTTCGAACGGGTACAGGTTGACCGCGACCAGGTCGATCGGCTTGATGCCGTGCTCGTTCATGATGGCGTCGTCGGTGCCGCGACGGCCGAGGATGCCGCCGTGGATCTTCGGATGCAGGGTCTTGACCCGGCCGTCCATCATTTCGGCGAAGCCGGTGTAGTCGGCCACTTCCACCGCGTTGACGCCGTTGTCCTTGAGCAGCTTGTAGGTGCCGCCGGTGGACAGGATCTCGACACCGAGCTGTTGCAGCTCACGGGCGAATTCGAGGATCCCGGTCTTGTCGGAGACGCTGATCAAAGCGCGGCGGATCGGCAGGCGGGTAGTCTGGTCGGTCATTTCAGATTCCATAACGCGGTGGAGTCAGCAAAAAAGGCGCCTCGTTACGAGCGCCTTTTTGGTTGGGGTTCTGGCCTTACAACAGATCGTACTGCTTGAGCTTCTTGCGCAGCGTGCCTCGGTTGAGCCCGAGCATCTCGCTGGCCTTGGTCTGGTTGCCCTTGACGTAGTTCATCACGCTTTCGAGCAGGGGCGCCTCGACTTCGGAGAGCACCAGGTTGTACACGTCCGTGACGGTAGCGCCTTCCAGGTGGGCGAAGTAGTTGTGCAGCGCCTTCTCGACGCTGTCGCGCAGGGTCTGGCCCTCCTCGCTCGGCGTGTTCAGGTGCTGCTTGAGGTTGGCGTTATCGCTCACGGGCGTTGTTCCACTCACTAATGTCTCGGTCATCATCGTCATGCGGCCACCCCTTGTTCGTCCTCTGTCCCAAGGCTCTGTCGACGTTCGGCGAAATAAGCCTGAACGTTGGCGCACTGCGCTTGTGTGTCTTGCAAAGCGTTGAACTGGCTGCGGAACTCCTTGCCGCCAGGTCGGGTTGCCAGGTACCAGCCAACGTGCTTGCGGGCGATCCGCACACCCATCACATCGCCGTAGAAGGCATGCAACGCGGCCAGGTGTTCCAGCAGAATACGTTCCACTTCGTCCAGCGCAGGGGCGGGCAGGTGCTCGCCGGTGCGCAGGTAATGCTCGATCTCGCGGAAAATCCACGGCCGCCCCTGGGCGGCACGGCCGATCAGCAGGCCGTCGACTCCGGTGGCGTCCAGCACCGCCCGGGCCTTTTCCGGCGAGGTGATGTCGCCGTTGGCGAATACCGGGATCGACACCGCCTGCTTGATAGCGGCGATGGTGTCGTACTCGGCGTCACCGGTGTACAGGTCGGCGCGTGTGCGGCCATGCACCGCCAGCGCCTGGATTCCGGCCTGTTCGGCGATCTTCGCCACGTTCAGGCCGTTCTTGTTCGCCCGGTCCCAGCCGGTGCGGATCTTCAGGGTCACCGGCACCTCGACAGCGCCGACCACGGCGTGGAGGATCTCGCTGACCAGGGCTTCGTCTCTCAATAAAGCAGAGCCGGCGGCCTTGTTGCAGACTTTTTTCGCCGGACAACCCATGTTGATGTCGATGATCTGGGCGCCAGCTTCGACGTTGGCCCGTGCAGCGGCTGCCATCATCTGCGCATCACCACCGGCGATCTGTACCGAGCGCGGCTCGGGATCGCCTTCGTGGATGCGGCGCAGGCTCGACTTGCGGCTGTTCCACAGGCTCATGTCGCTGGACACCATTTCCGACACCACCATGCCCGCCCCCAGGCGTTTGCACAGCGTACGGAAAGGTTGGTCCGTGACCCCGGCCATTGGTGCAAGGATCAGGTTGTTGTGCAGTGTGTATGGGCCGATGCGTACCGCCGACATAGGTGTTCCCTGTTGTGGGGCCGAATCATTGGAGTCGAAAAAGGGTGGGCATGATACCCGCTCTCGATGACTGGATAAAGAAGGATTTGGATAAAATCTGAACAGTTGTCGGCTTATGACATTTGTGTGGGTTGGTGCGGACCCCGTGGGAGCGGGCTTGCCCCGCGATGCCGGCGTAGCCGGTACCATCCATCGCGGGGCAAGCCCGCTCCCACGTGCCCAATGCATGACCTGCCACAGGTTTGGCGATCACTCCGGCGAGCGGAAGCTCAGGCTGTAGTTCACCGCCTTGGGCCCTGGGTCGAGGATGTCCAGGGCGATGTGGATCGGTGTCTGGCTGGGCATCTCGCCACGGCCTGCCAACTCCCCCGAGAGGTACTCGCTGGGTTTGAAGCGCCGGCTGGCGATCAACTGGC
The DNA here is from genome assembly GCF_032621715.1 of Pseudomonas sp. zfem004. Lineage (NCBI taxonomy): Bacteria > Pseudomonadati > Pseudomonadota > Gammaproteobacteria > Pseudomonadales > Pseudomonadaceae > Pseudomonas > Pseudomonas sp. zfem004. Next base: position 8,056 of record NZ_JAVYJF010000025.1, read on the forward strand.
CATTGAGGTCGGCGAAACGCAGCTCCAGCAGCGGGAAAGGCTGGGCGAAGGGCGCGCGGTTGTAGATGATCGCGTCGACGATCAGCGCGCCTTTGAAGTCAGGATGGCTGCGCACCACCAGGTTGCTGCTCTTGATCCGTGAGATGTCGACGCGGGTCGGCACCTGGCAGCCGAGCATCGGGCACAGCTGCTGGAACCACGGGCGGTACTGGTCCTGGCGAGCCATTTCGTCGAAGTGGTACCAGATGTACTGGAACGCCAGCAAACCGGCTGCCAGCAGCGTCAGCAGCCCCCATAACAGGCGCTTGCCCCAGTTCGGAGCGGGTTTCTCCCAGCCCAGTTGCAAGGGGTCGTCGACCACATCGACCAGCGGCTCCTTGCGCGCGCGCTCGGGTTTGAGCGCCAGGCTCGGCTCCACGCGCTCGTCGGGCTGTTCGTCCAGTTCGTCGGCATCGCGGGCCGACAGGCGTTCGCTGCGCAGGTCGTCGTCCAGTGCCGAAAGGCCTGGCTCGGGGAGCGGCTCGTCGCGGCTGGACAAGCGCTCGACCGGCGCGTCCAGGTCATCCTCGAGGGGCGGGCGGCTGACGGGCGGTTCGTCGTCCAGCTCGAGCTTGGCGCTGCCCAGGGTCGGTTCGGTGCGTTCGTCGGCAGCCGGTTCCCGGTCCAGCGGCTCCTGTTCGATCAGTACCGGCGCCTCGGTGTGCTGCGCCACGGGCTCGACAGGGGCGTCGGTGGCGGTGCCGAATGGCTCGTCGCTGAGTTCGTCGACGCCGTGCTCGTCACGGCTGGCATGCAAGGTGGGTGCTGGTGTGGCGGCCCGCCGGTCGCCCGGGCTGCGCCGTTCGAGGCGAGCCAGTTCCTGATCGAGGTCGAAGTCCTCCAGCGCCTCTGCGGTGCTGGCCCAGTCCTGCTTGACCGGCGGCACCGGCTCGATGGCCGGCGCCATGACCGGCTCGACCGGCTCGACCGGCTGCTCAGGCTCGGCGGCCGGAGCGGCTGGCTGCCCCGTGGCCGCGCGATTCTGCTCCAGCAACTGCTTGGCGGCGTTGAACACCTGCAGGCAGTTGCCGCAGCGCACCACGCCACGCGCCACGCTCAACTGGTGATGGGTGACGCGAAAGCTGGTCTGGCAATGTGGGCACTGGGTGACGAAACTGTCGGTCATGCGGCGGTCCGGGGGGCTGTGCAGGTATTGAGTCTAGGCGCGCTTAACGGCGGCGACCACTGATCCGTACCCAGCCGTCGCGCACGACAATCGGGTCCAGGTCGAAGTCGGCGGCGTAGGCCGCAGCCACTTCCTCGCCCTGTTCGGCAAGGATGCCCGACAGCGCCAGCAAGCCGCCGGGGCGAACCAGGCCGGACAGTTGCGGCGCCAGCGCCACCAGCGGGCCGGCCAGGATGTTGGCGACCAGCACGTCGGCCTGCATGGCCGGCATGTGCTCGGGCAGGTACAGGGGGAACTTGTCGTCGGCGATGCCATTGCGCTGGGCGTTGTCGCGCGAGGCTTCCAGCGCCTGCACGTCGATGTCGGTGCCGACCGCTTCACGGGCGCCGAGCAGCAGCGCGGCGATGGCGAGGATGCCCGAGCCGCAGCCGAAGTCCAGCACCTGGGTGCCTTGCAGCTGCTGGCCGTCGAGCCATTCCAGGCACAGTGCGGTGGTCGGGTGGGTGCCGGTGCCGAACGCCAGGCCCGGGTCGAGCAGCAGGTTGACCGCGTCCTGTTCCGGCGCCTCGTGCCAGCTCGGCACGATCCACAGGCGCTGGCCGAAGCGCATCGGCTGGAAACCGTCCATCCAGCTGCGTTCCCAGTCCTGGTCCTCGATCACCTCGGCCTGGTGCTCGGGCAAATCGGCGCCGGTCAGCAGGGTCAGGTGGGCGAATACCGCATCGGGCTGGGTATCGGCCTCGAACAGCGCCAGCAGGTGGGTGTGCGACCACAGCGGGGTGGTGTTGAGGTCCGGTTCGAAGATCGGCTGGTCTTCGGCGTCCATGAAAGTCACCGACACCGCACCTACTTCCAGCAGGGCGTCTTCGTAGGTTTCGGCTTGTTCCGGGCTGATGGCCAGGCGTACTTGCAGCCAGGGCATGGCGGGCACCTTTGGTAAATCGACAGGGGCAGCCCGAGGCTGCGCGAAAGGGCGCCAGTTTACGTCAGGCGGCCGCTAAAAGGGAGTGAGGCAGCGAGCGGGGCATAGCAATAGATACCGCGGATTCGTTTCTGGTCAGCGTCAGACTGCAGCCACTTTTACGGTGAGGTACTGATGATGACCAACGAAACACTGGCCGCGCGGATGACTCAATGGGGCGAAATCGTCGAGGAGCGCCTGGCTACGCAGATGCCGCTGCAGGCGGTGATCGAAGAGCAGATTGCGGTCGAATTCCAGTTTCTGGTGCCAGAAGTGGCGCTCACTCCGGAACTGCTGTCGGCGCTTTACCAGGCCTCGCTCGTGCGTGCCAGCGGGTTGTTTGCAGAGGCTGCGACTGGCGCCGAGCAGCCATGGCGGGAGCAGGTGCCGGAAGGCCTGCATGAAAGCGTGGAGATCGTGATCGAAAGTGTCAGCGTGCGCTTCGTCACCGCCTATGACGACACGCTCCGGCGCCACTGGTCGCAACGCCCTGCCGAGCTGCTGGATTCGACACTTTATGTGCAGCGCCTGCGCGAGGTGCTGTTCGATCATGTGATGGACCTGCAGGCACTGCTGGAGCAAGGTCATGCCGGTGATGACCTGCATGGGTATATCCAGGCTTATCAGCAGGCTTGGTCCGAGCAGGTGCCCTCGCAACTGCTGGCCTAACAGACGGATCAGGAGGCTGCTGCGCAGCCCATCGCTGGCAAGCCAGCTCCCACACAGGGCGTGCAAGGCCTGAGACATGCGCTGTCCCTGTGGGAGCCGGCTTGCCGGCGATTGGGACGCGCAGCGGCCCCAGGTTTTCGCAGGCAATAAAAAACCCCGGCACTGGGCCGGGGTTCTTTCATCTCGCTAACGCGATCACTCCTGGTTGGCCAGTTTGTGCTCGAGGTAGTGGATGTTGACGCCGCCTTTGCAGAAACCTTCATCACGCACCAGGTCGCGGTGCAGCGGGATGTTGGTCTTGATGCCGTCGACGACGATCTCGTCCAGGGCATTGCGCATGCGCGCCATGGCTTCGTCGCGGTCCTTGCCGTAGGTGATCAGCTTGCCGATCAGCGAGTCGTAGTTCGGCGGAACCGAATAACCGCTGTACAGGTGCGAATCGACGCGAACGCCGTTGCCACCCGGGGCGTGGAAGTGCTTGACCTTGCCTGGGCTCGGGATGAACTTCTTCGGGTCTTCGGCGTTGATCCGGCACTCCAGCGAGTGACCACGGATCACCACGTCTTCCTGGCGGAACGACAGCTTGTTGCCAGCGGCGATGCTGAGCATCTCCTTGACGATGTCGATGCCGGTGACCATTTCCGAAACCGGGTGCTCTACCTGGACGCGGGTGTTCATCTCGATGAAGTAGAAGCGGCCGTTCTCGTACAGGAACTCGAAGGTACCGGCACCGCGGTAGCCGATCTCGATGCACGCGTCGACGCAACGCTTGAACACTTCCTGGCGGGCTTTCTCGTCGATGCCCGGAGCCGGCGCTTCTTCGAGAACCTTCTGGTGACGGCGCTGCAGCGAGCAGTCACGGTCGCCCAGGTGCACGGCGTTGCCTTGGCCGTCGGACAGTACCTGCACTTCCACGTGACGTGGGTTGGTCAGGAACTTCTCCAGGTAGACCATCGGGTTGCCGAACGCAGCACCGGCTTCGGTGCGGGTCAGCCTGGCCGATTCGATCAGGTCTTCTTCCTTGTGCACCACGCGCATGCCGCGACCACCACCGCCACCGGCGGCCTTGATGATCACCGGGTAACCCACCTCGCGGGCGATTGCCAGCGCGGTTTCTTCGTCTTCCGGCAGCGGGCCGTCGGAGCCCGGAACGGTCGGTACGCCCGACTTGATCATGGCGTCCTTGGCCGACACCTTGTCGCCCATCAGGCGGATGGTGTCGGCTTTCGGGCCGATGAAGATGTAGCCGGAGTTTTCCACCTGCTCGGCGAAATCGGCGTTTTCCGCGAGGAAGCCGTAACCCGGGTGGATGGCAGTGGCGCCTGTCACTTCAGCAGCGGCGATGATCGCCGGGATGTGCAGGTAGGATTCCTTGGACGGCGCAGGGCCGATGCAGACCGTCTCGTCGGCCAGGCCCAGGTGCATCAGTTCAACGTCGGCCTTGGAGTAGACGGCGACGGTCTTGATGCCCTGCTCTTTGCAGGCACGCAGGATCCGCAGGGCAATTTCCCCACGGTTGGCGATCAGGACTTTTTCGAGCTTCCCAGACATCGTTGGCTCTCCGCGGTTCAAACGATGGTGAACAGCGGCTGGTCGTATTCAACCGGCTGACCGTCTTCTACCAGGATGGCGTCGATCACACCGCCGATTTCGCATTCGATGTGGTTCATCATCTTCATGGCTTCGACGATGCACAGGGTGTCGCCCTTCTTCACGGTCTGGCCCACTTCGGCGTAGTTCGGCGAGGTCGGCGAAGGCTTGCGGTAGAAGGTGCCGACCATCGGCGAGCGCACCACGGTGCCTTTCAGGGCCGGGGCGGCAGCAGCGGCTTCGGCAGCTGGAGCGGCAGCAGCGGCAACCGGGGCGGCGACAGGCGCGGCTACCGGAGCAGGTGCGTAGTACTGTTGAGCGGCCGGGGTCTTGCTGTTACGGCTGATGCGAACGGACTCTTCGCCTTCCTTGATCTCCAGTTCGTCGATGCCGGACTCTTCCAGCAGTTCGATCAGCTTTTTGACTTTACGGATATCCATTAATCAGCAACTCCCAAGGTTCGGTCGGGGACTTAATTTGAAAACGTGTCGAAAACGTTTCTTCTGAGCCTTGGCCGGTGGGCCAAGGCCTTGTGTCATCAGGGCTGTGCGTTGGCAGCCAGGTGTTCCAGCGCAGACTCCAGGGCCAGCCGGTAACCGGTGGCGCCCAGGCCGCAGATCACCCCTACGGCAACATCGGAGAAGTAGGAGTGATGACGGAACGGCTCGCGTTTGTGCACGTTGGACAAGTGCACTTCGATGAATGGGATGCTCACCGCGAGCAATGCGTCACGTAATGCGACGCTGGTGTGGGTGAAAGCGGCCGGATTGATCAGGATGAAGTCCACGCCTTCGTTGCGCGCGGCGTGGATACGGTCGATCAATTCATATTCGGCATTGCTCTGCAGGTATTGCAGGTGGTGGCCGGCGGCGCGGGCGCGCTGCTCCAGGTCCTGGTTGATCTGCGCCAGCGTGGCTGCGCCATAGTGGCCCGGTTCGCGGGTGCCGAGCAGGTTCAGGTTGGGGCCGTGCAGCACCAGTAGGGTTGCCATCTGCGATTCCTTGGTTTTGTAGGGCAATTCGACATAGCGCGGCGACTATGCCGCAAGCAGCGATGAGTGTCCAGTTCCCGGCAATAGCCAGCACGATGACCGAGATTCGCGCAAAGTATGTGACCAGATGATTAACTCTGGTCACTTGTTACCGGTTTTTTCACCGGTCGCGGGAAGTTATAGACCGAGTTGGCTGCGCACGCGCGCCAAAACCTGCGCAAAATCGCCGGCGTTTATCTCGCCGATCACCCGATCAGCGGTTATTTCGCTGCCGTTCGCCGCAAAGAACATCAGCGCGGGCGGGCCGAACAGGCGGTAGCGGTCGAGCAGGGCGCGCTGTTCGGCGTTGCTCTGGGTGATATCGAAGCGCAGCAGGCGGAACGCGCCCAATTGTTTGAGCACAGGCTCGGCGTTGAGCACTTCGTGCTCGATCACCTTGCAGCTGATGCACCAGTCGGCGTACCAGTCGAGCAGCACTGGTTGGCCTGCAGCCTTGGCCTCGGCCAGGGCCGCGTCGAGGGCGGCGGGGGTGGTGAGGGTCTGCCAGGCATCGGCCTTGGCCTGGGTTGTCGCAGTGGCCGCGACCGGTTGCGGCAGTGGGCGCAGCGGGTCGCCCTGGCCGTTCAGGGCGCCGTACCAGCAGGCCAGGGCGTACACCAGCAGTACCAGACCGAGCAGCTGCGCCAGGCGTTGGCGCGGCGACTTGACCACGAATTCCAGAGCGCCCAGGAACAGCGCCACGCCAGCGGCCAGCAGGCCGACCAACAGCAGGGTCAACGGCCCCGGCAGCACGCGGCTGAGCAGGCCGATGGCCAGGCCCAGCAGCAGGACGCCAATGGCATTCTTGACGGTGTTCATCCACGGGCCGCTTTTTGGCAGCCAGGCCGCGCCGCCGGTGGCCACCAGCAGCAGCGGGGCGCCCATGCCCAGGCCCAGGGCGAACAGCTTCAGTGCGCCACCTACGGCGTCGCCGCTGGCGCTGATGTACAAAAGCGCACCGGCCAACGGCGCCGAAACACAGGGGGAAACCAGCAGGCTCGACAGCACGCCCAGCACCGCCGCACCCAGCAGCGAGCCACCTCGGGTGTGGTTGGCGACGTTCTCCAGGCGGTTACCCAGCGCCTGTGGCAGCTTGATCTCGAACAGGCCGAACATGGCCAGGGCGAACAGCACGAAGAACCCGGCAAACGGTACCAGTACCCAGGCCGACTGCAGGCGTGCCTGCAGGTTGAGGCCGGCGCCGAACAGGCCCATCAGCGCCCCCAGCACGGCGAAACTGGCCGCCATCGGCAGCACATACGCCAGCGACAGCGACAGGCCGCGCAGGCCGCCCACCTGGCCACGCAGCACCACCCCGGACAGGATCGGCAGCATCGGCAGCACGCAGGGGGTGAAGGTCAGGCCAAGGCCAGCCAGGAAGAACAGCGCCAGGGACTTCCAGTTCCAGCCCGCTTCAGCGGTGGCCGGCAGCGTGGCGCCTTCGCCCTCGATGCTCAGCCGTGCGGTTTCCGGCGGGTAGCACAGGCCCTTGTCGGCGCAACCCTGGTAGCCCACCAGCAGGGTGAAGGCACGTTGATCGGTGCGTGGCAGCTCGATGTCCAGTACGCCGTGGTACACCTCGACGTCGCCGAAGAACTCGTCGTGCTTGGCCTCGCCCTTGGGGATGTTCGGTGCGCCCAGGGTGATGTCGGCAGGTTCGGTGCGGAACTGGAAGCGGTGGCGGTACAGGTAGTAGCCGTCGGTGGCGACGAAGCGCAGCTTGATGGTTTGCGCGTCGGCCTGGACCAGGCTGAGCTTGAAGGCTTCGTGTACCGGCAGGAAGTCGGCGCTGTTGGACAGCGAGGCGGCGCCGAGGGTGGCGCTGGGGCGGTTGTCGAGCAGGCCGCTGGCGAAGGCGGGGCTGGCCAGCAGCAGGAACAGCAGGAAAAACAGGCGGCGCATGGCGGACTCGCGAGGTGGAACTTGGCGGGCATCATAGCGGAGTTGGCGAGGCTATGGGCCATCGCGGGGCAAGCCCGCTCCCACGGGACCAGTGTTGACCTCGTGGGAGCGGGCTTGCCCCGCGATGCGTTCACAGCCTGAACGCGCGTACCGCCGTATTCAACTCGCCACCCAGCTTGAGCAACTGCTCCCCCTGCTCGCGCCCTTCGCCAATGCGCTGCAGGTTGTCCTCACCCAGCTCGTGAATCCGCTCGCTGTGCCCGCGAATCTCGCTCACCGCGCCGGTCTGCTGCGCGGTCACATCGGCAATCCGCACGGCGGTGTCGGCAATGGTACGGATGGCGCTGACGATCTCGTCCAGCGCGCCATCGGCCGATTGCGCCTGGTTGGCGGTGGCCTCGGCATGCTCCAGCTGGGCACGCATGCCATCCACCGAATCGCGGGCGGCCTGCTGCAGGCGGTCGATCAGCGCCTGAATCTCGCCGGTGGCGCCGGTGGTGCGCTGGGCCAGCGAGCGCACTTCGTCGGCCACCACGGCAAACCCACGGCCCATTTCACCGGCCCGGGCGGCTTCGATGGCGGCGTTGAGGGCCAGCAGGTTGGTCTGTTCGGCAATCGCGCGGATCACCGTGAGCACACCGCCGATGGTGGCCGACTCCTCGGCCAGTTGTTCGATCATGCGGGCGTTGCCCTGTACCTCATCGACCAGCGAACGCAGCCCGGACAGGCTCTGGCCGATCACCGTCTGGCCCTGTTCCACGGCACGCCCGGCGTGGTGGCTGGCCTCGGCGGCGGCGCTGGCATCGCCGGCCACCTGCTGGATGGTCGCCTCCAGCTCGCCCAGGGCATCGCGGATCTGCGCGGTGTCGCCGGCCTGGCGTTCGGCGCCGTCGTGCAGGGCGCTGCTCATGCCGGCCAGGGCGTGGCTGCTGCCGGCCACCTGCTCGGCGTTGTGGCGGATGGTGCCGACCAACTCCACCAGATACTGGCGCAGGCGGTTCAACGATTCCTGGATATCGTGCAGTTCGCGGTTGGTCTTGCCCAGCTCGATGGCCTGGGCGAAGTCGCCCTCGGCCCAGCGCGACAGGGCTGGCGCCAGCCCGGTCAGGGTGCGTGCCAGGCGCCGTTGCAGGGTGTCGATCAGCAGGGCGATGAGCAGGATCAGGCCGATCATCAGGCCCTGGAGGATACGCACTTCGCCGGCGATCTTGCCGTGCTGGGCGCGCACTTGTGGCTCCAGCCCGGCGATGGCCTGCTGCACGGCGTCAAGACGCTCGCCGGTGCTGGCGGCGAGGGCGGCGCGCCGCTCGATCTGCTCGCGAGTGCGTTGCAGCTCGGCGGGGTAACGGTTGAGCAGGCTTTGCAGCTCGCGCTTGAGGCCAACCGCGATGTCTTCCTGCTGGGCGCTGGTTTGCGCGTCCAGGCCCATCATGGCGGCGAAGTCGTCGGCGTTGGATTCGGCGGCGCGGGTCACCCCCAGCAGCGGCAGGCCGTCGAGGGTCTGGGCCTGGGCGGCGATCAACTGCAGTTCGCGCTGCACTTCATCGGCCAGTTCCGCGCGGCCACTGCTGACCAGCTTGTCGCGTGCCAGTGACAGCCGGCCCAGGTGCAGGGTGGCGTCCATCAGCGGAGCAAGGTAGCGGCCGGCCTCGGCGCTGCCGCTGTCGCGGGCGTAGCCTGCCAGTTGCTCAAGGTTGGCCCCCAGTTCGCGCTCGGCCTGCAACAGCAGGGCCTGCGGGTCGCCGGCCAGCTTGCCGGCGGCCAGCAGTTCGTTGGCGGTGAAGGCCTGCAGGCTGTCGAGGCTCGGGCGCAGTGTGCCCGACAACTCCTCGGGCCAGTCGGCCAGGGCGGCTTGCAGTTGCTGGTTGGCTTCCACGGCGGCGGCATGGCGCAGGGCGTCACCGCTGGCCAGGTAGGCCTGGGTGTTGCGCGCGGCGTCGTTCTGGAACTGCTGCGACAGGCCCAGGTAGCGCTCCATCAATTGATAGGGGCGCTCCAGTGCACGCTGCGACCACCACAGGGTTGCGCCCAGGGCGATGCACACGGTTACCAGCAACAGGGTGTTGAAATTGGTCAGCCACTTCAGGCGCATAGCCGCGGACTTCCTGCGGGGAGTGGAGGTAGGTGCCTGAAGTTATTGCGGTTTTATGACGAGGTGATGACGACGCGGGGTTGGCGCCAAAAATAAGTGGCACAGTGCCGGTACGGGTCGGTGGTGCGGCTTACGGCTCGACCCGCACCACGCAATTGCGCCCGGCATGCTTGGCCCGGTACAGCGCTTCGTCCGCCGCGCTGGCCATGGTCAGCGCATCGAGGCGGTCATCCAGCTGCACCACACCGCCGCTGAAGGTGCACTGCAGGTCGTGGGGCTGCGCCGGGTAATGGATTTCGGCAAAGCGCCGGCGGATGTCGTCGAGCACCTTGTGCGCGGCAGCCAGCCCGGTGTTGGGCATGACGATGGCGAATTCCTCGCCGCCATAACGGCCGATGAAGTCGGTCTTGCGCAGGCGTTGCTTGAGGAACAGCGCCAGGCTCTTGATCACCCGGTCGCCCATGGGGTGGCCATGGCGGTCGTTGATTTTCTTGAAATGGTCGATGTCGAGCATGGCGAAGCACAGCGGCTGCTCCTCGCGCCGGGCGCGGAAGCTGCAGTCTTCGAGCAATTGCAGGATGTGGGTGTGGTTGTACAGCCCTGTGAGGCTGTCGCGGACCATGCGCGCCTTGAGGTGGCGGGCACGGGCGGCGCGGTTGCGCACGGTGGTGATCAGCTGGCGTGAGCGGATCGGCTTGGTGAGGAAGTCGTCGCCGCCTTCGCTCATGGCGTCGAGCTGCTTGTCCAGGTCGTCCTCGGCCGACAGGTAGATGATCGGCACGCTGACATAGCGGTCGTTGTGGCGGATCACCTTGGCCAGCTCCGGGCCGGTGCAGGCGGGCATGTACAGGTCGAGGATGATCAGGTCGGGCTGGAAGTCGGCCAGCTCGCTCATGGTGCGGATCGGCTCGGTGAGCGTGCGGGTGATGATCCCGGCGCTGTTGAGCAGGCGCTCGGTGTGCAGGGCCTGGGCGCGTGAGTCGTCGATCACCAGCACCCGGAACGGGTCGTATTGGGTGGCACTGGTCAGCAGTTCGACTTTTTCCAGCAGGCTGGAGGCTTCCAGGGTGCCGGTGAGGAATTCCTGGCCACCGGCGCGCACGGCGGCAAGGCGGGTGGGGGTGTCGGTTTCGTGCAGGCTGAAGAACAGCAGCGGAATGTGCTGCTCCAACCCTTGCTGGGCCTGGGCCGCCAGTTGCAGGCCGACGCCGGGGCCGGTGAAATCCACGTCCATGATGATGGCCGCCGGCAGGCGCTCGCTCATCGACGCCTGGAAGGCGTTGGCGCTGAACAGGGCCTGCACGGTCAGGCCGAAGAACTCCAGCTGCTGGGCCAGACGCTCGGCGCGCTCATGGTCCTGCAGGACGATGTACACCGGTTTGCGCAGGGGCGGCAGCGGCACATTGTCGAGCTGGTCGCCCTTGCGCAGGCCGGTGCGCGACAGGCGCTGCATCAAGCGGTTGAGTTCAGCGATCAGTTCGGAGTTGAGCCGCGCGCTGTTGGCTTCGATCGCCCGCAGCGTCTGGCCGATGGCCGTGGACAGGTTGCCGTGCTCGGGTTGTTCGAAGCGTTCGGCGTAGCGCTGCAGCCGCAGGTTGGCTTCGCCCAGCTCGCCCAGGCCGGCGCTCGACCATTCCCCACGCTGCAGGCGCTGCCAGATTTCGAGGATCTGCCGGGCCTGGTGGATGACCCGCTGGGCAAAATGCTGCTTGAGGCGCTCGTGGCTCGGGTCGGCTGGCTGGGTCATGTCCTGACTGCTTGTTAGTAGAGGAGGTGCAGGTTCAGTGATGGCTCTATGCTAGCACCGCTTTTCCGACAAGCGAGTGCCCAGGGTCAACAAAGTGTTTGGGGACGATTATTCAGTTGCCGACCCGTTGGTCGCTTATACGAATGGCGGCGTCTGCTTTATAGTGCTGCCACGCGGGCTTGCCGTGGCACCCTGGCGCCAACCAGAGGTCCAAGCCCTGTACCGTCTTCACTGATCAAGGACAATGCCATGCTGGATTGGAAAAACCGCGAGGCCAAAGCCGAGCCTCGCGAGCGGGTGCAAGCCCGTGGCTCGGCCACCCGTAGCTATCTTGGCGGCCTCTGGAGCCGCGCCTTGGGGACCCTGATCGGTCTGTACCTGCTGGTCTGCCTGGGCCTGGGCTGGTACTGGAGCGAGGAGCCGGCACTGTTCCCGGTGCAGCAGAATGCCCAGGCCGCTGCCGAGCGCAACGGCCAGCAGATGGTGGTCGGCTACACCACCGTCGAAACCCTCAAGACCGTGGCCGGCACCCTGCTCGACAAGCCGGGTGGCTACATCTCCAACGACCGCTTCCCGCCAGGGCTGTGGATGGACAACATGCCGAGCTGGGAATATGGCGTGCTGGTCCAGGTTCGCGATTTGTCCCGCGCCTTGCGCAAGGACTTCGCCCGTTCGCAGTCGCAGTCCACCGAAGACGCCGACCTGGCCAAGGCCGAGCCGCGCTTCAACTTCGACAACAAGAGCTGGATCCTGCCGTCGAGCGAGTCGGAGTTCGAAGAGGGGATCAAGTCGCTTGGCCGCTACCAGAACCGTCTGGCCAAAGGTGACCAGGGCGCGATCTTCTATACCCGTGCCGACAACCTCAACAACTGGCTGGGTGACGTCGCCACCCGCCTGGGTTCGCTGTCGCAACGGCTGTCGGCCAGCGTTGGCCGGGTCAAGCTCAACAACACCCTGAAGACCGAGTCGGTGGCCCCGGGACAGGCGCCCCAGGTCGATGAAGAAGTGGTCGAAACCCCGTGGCTGCAGATCGACAACGTGTTCTACGAGGCCCGTGGCCAGGCGTGGGCGCTGTCGCACCTGCTGCGCGCCATCGAGGTCGACTTTGCCGACGTGCTGGCGAAGAAGAACGCCACGGTCAGCGTGCGCCAGATCATCCGTGAGCTGGAAGCGTCCCAGGAAGCGCTGTGGAGCCCGATGGTGCTCAACGGCAGCGGCTTCGGCATGTGGGCCAACCACTCGCTGGTCATGGCCAACTACATTTCCCGGGCTAACGCCGCGGTCATCGACCTGCGCCAGCTGCTGTCCCAGGGCTGACATGACCATCAGCCCTGAAGAGGTCGCGCACCGCGCGGCCTCCGACGCCGAACGAGTGGCCTGGGTGGATGACCACGACCAGCCGCTCGGCGCCTTGCCGCGGGCCGAGCTGCGTGAGCGCGGCCTGATCGGGCGCTGTACCTTCATCCTGCTGTTCAACAGTGCCGGCGACTTGTGCGTGCACCGGCGTACCCTGAGCAAGGCGCTGTATCCCGGGTATTGGGATGTGGCGGCGGGGGGGATGGTCGGGGCTGATGAAAACTATGCCGAGTCGGCTGCCCGAGAACTGGAAGAAGAGCTGGGGGTGAGCGGCGTTGCGTTGCGCTTCCACGAGAAGTTCTACTTCGACCAGCCGGGCAATCGGCTGTGGTGCGCGGTGTTTTCGGCGGTGTGGGACGGGGCGTTGCGCTTGCAGCCTGAAGAGGTGAGCGAGGCGCGGTTCATCCCGGTCGAACAGGCCGAGCTGGAAAGTGCGTCACTGCCCTATTGCCCGGATTCGCTGGCGGCGTTGCAGCGGTACAAGGCTGGCCTGATCTGACCGATCGCGGGGCAAGCCCGCTCCCACGTGGTCACGGCTGGACGTGGGAGCGGGCTCGCCCCGCGATGAGGTCGCAAAACATTCGTAAATTGGCGCAATCCTGTACTTAGCAAGCGCCTGATTTATCGTTACACTGCGCGCCCTTTTCGGGCTGCCGCACAACCTTGCGGCAGTAGCGCCGCCCCTGCCAGAGTGGGGCTTCGCGGTCGGCTCCCGTCGGCCAGTTTTTGTCCTCAGCACAGAGGCACAAAAGTGACCAAGAAAGCTTCTTCCTTCGCCGCCCTTGGCGGTCTCGTTTACTCCACCGATGCCGGTCGGCACTGCCCTGACTGTGGCAAGCCGGTGGACGCCTGCATCTGCAGCCAGCACGTCATCCCCGAAGGCGATGGTATCGCCCGCGTACGCCGCGAAAGCAAAGGCCGCGGTGGCAAGACCGTCACCACGATCACTGGTGTGCCGCTGCCCCTGGACCAGCTCAAGGAGCTCGCCACCGCCCTCAAGCGCCGCTGTGGCACCGGCGGCGCGCTCAAGGACGGGGTCATCGAGATCCAGGGCGACCACGTCGAGCTGTTGCTCGGCGAGCTGACCAAGCAGGGTTTCAAGGCGAAAAAGTCCGGCGGCTGAGGCCGTCACGGGATTTTTGCCCAAGGCTTTCTAAACTCGGTTCTGTGCGCGCGGTCTACCTGCGGGCACGGACGAATCGTCATTTTCAGCTTCTACACTGCGCCCGCCCCTTGCGGGGCAGTGTCTTCGACTTATCCATAGGGGACTTGAATGTCCGTACGACGCACACGCAAAGACGATGGTAGCCAATGGACCGTGGCGGACAGCCGCAGTGTTTACGGCATCCGCCATTGGGGCGCGGGTTATTTCGCCATCAATGAAGCCGGGCGCGTCGAAGTGCGCCCCAACGGCCCGGGCAGCGCCCCGATCGACCTGTTCGAACAGGTCGATGAACTGCGCCAGAGCGGCTTGTCGCTGCCGCTGCTGGTGCGCTTCCCGGACATCCTGCAGGACCGCGTGCGCCAGCTGACCGGTGCGTTCGACGCCAACATCGCGCGCCTGGAATACCAGAGCCAGTACACCGCGCTGTACCCGATCAAGGTCAACCAGCAGGAGGCGGTGGTCGAGAACATCATCGCCACCCAGAACGTTTCCATCGGCCTGGAAGCCGGCTCCAAGCCCGAGTTGCTGGCGGTGCTGGCGCTGGCGCCGAAAGGCGGCACCATCGTCTGCAATGGTTACAAGGACCGTGAGTTCATTCGCCTGGCACTGATGGGCCAGAAGCTCGGCCACAACGTGTTCATCGTGATCGAGAAGGAATCCGAGGTCGCCCTGGTGATCGAAGAGGCCGCCGAGCTCAAGGTGAAGCCGCAGGTCGGCCTGCGCGTGCGCCTGTCGTCGCTGGCGTCGAGCAAGTGGGCCGACACCGGTGGCGAGAAGTCCAAGTTCGGCCTGTCCGCCGCTCAGCTGATCTCGGTGGTGCAGCGCTTCCGTGAGGCCAAGCTGGATCAGGGCATCCGCCTGCTGCACTTCCACATGGGCTCGCAGATCGCCAACCTGGCCGACTACCAGCACGGTTTCAAGGAAGCGATTCGCTACTACGGCGAACTGCGCGCCCTGGGCCTGCCGGTGGACCATATCGACGTCGGCGGTGGCCTGGGCGTCGACTACGACGGCACCCACTCGCGCAACGCCAGCTCGATCAACTACGACATGGACGACTATGCCGGCGTGGTGGTCGGCATGCTCAAGGAGTTCTGCGACGCGCAGGGCCTGCCGCACCCGCACATCTTCTCCGAGAGCGGCCGTTCGCTGACCGCGCACCACGCCATGCTGGTGATCCAGGTGACCGACGTCGAGAGCCACAACGACGAAGTGCCGCGCATCGAGAACAAGGAAAGCCTGCCCGAGACCGTGCAGTGGCTGGCCGACCTGCTGGGCCCGACCGACATCGAGATGGTCACCGAGACCTACTGGCGCGCCACCCACTACATGGGTGACGTGGCTGCGCAGTACGCTGACGGCAAGCTGACCCTGGCCGAGAAAGCCCTGGCCGAGCAGTGCTACTTCGCCGTGTGCCGTCGCCTGCACAACTCGCTCAAGGCCCGCCAGCGCTCGCACCGCCAGGTGCTGGACGAGCTGAACGACAAGCTGGCCGACAAGTACATCTGCAACTTCTCGGTGTTCCAGAGCCTGCCGGATACCTGGGCCATTGGCCAGGTGCTGCCGATCATCCCGCTGCACCGCCTGGACGAAGAGCCGCTGCGCCGCGCGGTGCTGCAGGACCTGACCTGTGACTCCGACGGCAAGATCAATCAATACGTCGACGAGCAGAGCATCGAGACCAGCATGCCGGTGCATGCGGTCAAGGAGGGCGAGGACTATCTGCTGGGCGTGTTCCTGGTCGGTGCCTACCAGGAGATCCTGGGTGACATGCACAACCTGTTCGGTGACACCGACTCGGTGAACATCTACCAGAATGCCGATGGCAGCGTGTACCACGCCGGTATCGAGACCCACGACACCATCGAGGACATGCTGCGCTACGTGCACCTGTCGCCGGAGGAGTTGATGACTCACTACCGCGACAAGGTGGCCAGCGCCAAGATCAGTGCGCGCGAGCGGACCCAGTTCCTGGATGCGTTGCGCCTGGGGCTGACCCGGTCTTCGTACTTGTCCTCCTGATATGAACCAAGGGGCCGCATAGCGGCCCCTTGGTTTTATTGCTCAGTATCGGCTGTAGCGGTGAGCTCAATGATGACGGGAAGCGCTTTTTCACCTTCCTTGAGAAGGGCAATGCTCGTGTATCGATAAACAGTGTCATGGGTTCGAGCTTGTACTTTCAGACCCTCGACTTTTTTAACTGCGTCTGCTTGTTTTGTGATCAGGAAAGGAGAGCGTTTCCGAAGCTCTTCGAGTATCAGATGCTCGTTTTCTTGGCGGTTGGCAATGAAATACAGGTAAGTTAGCGGTACTGTCGCGCCACTGCTATCGCTCAGTACTTCATAGATAGCGCTATGGGTGCCGATGGGGGTTGAGCGAATCAGCTTGTCCAACCGTGGTTCTGCTGTCGGGATCCAGATCCATAGGGCTTGTGCCAGTGCTACCCCTCCCAACACTCCAGTCAGCCATTTAATAGCCCAACGATTTTGCATAGTCGATACCTGCCTGGATCCACTCTTGGTCGCTCGGGTCATCGCCATACGGCACGTCTCCCCACCAATTACCGAAAGCTGGATTACTTGTTCCCGCACGTCCTTGGGCCCATCCCGCTCCCCTCAACAAGGTCTCTGGTGAAATTCCAGCAGCCGTCCCGCATGCACCGTAATTGAAATTTCCGAATGCTTCGTACTTGCGGCCGTGTTGCTTGTAATCCCATTCGCCGCGGTTGCGTACTTTGCTATAGAACCACGACAAGAGAAATGCAGTGCCACCGTTTTTGAAGTAATGCCTTTCCATGCTGGCCGAGTGAAGATTACTGGTAATGGATACCCCTGGCGGGGCTGGAGGAGGGTACATGTTGGCTCCTTGCTCAATGTTTTATAGGTGATCCCCTCCGTGGGACTTGCGTTTTGAGCTTCTTGGACGTCTGAGTCAATACCATATACTTTGCAATTTGTTTGCTTTTACACCCACTGTTTCTTGAGCATCAACCGCCACCCCACCCATCCCAGCGTCACCGCCCGCAACGCCATGAACAGCAAGAAGGCCAACCACAACCCATGGTTGCCCAACCTGCTCAACCCCAGCGCAAAGGGCAGGGCGAGCAGCACCGACACCAGCATCGCATTGCGCATCTCCCGCGCCCGCGTGGCGCCAATGAACAACCCATCCAGCAAGTAACTCCACACCGCGATCAGCGGCAGCAGCGCCAGATACGGCAAGTACGGATACGCCGCCTCACGCACGCTGGCGATATCGGTTTGCAGGTCGATGAACAAATGCCCGCCCAACAGGAACAGCACGGCAAAGCCCAGGCTGACGATCAGCGACCAGCCGCAGGCCACCACCAGTGCACGGCGCAGGCTGTCGCGGTCGCGCGCGCCAATGGCATGGCCGCACAGGGCCTCCACCGCATGGGCCAGGCCGTCGAGGGCATAGGCGGTGAGCAAAAGGCCGTTGAGCAGCAGGGCATTGGCCGCCACCGTCGCCTCACCCAGGCGCGCGCCCTGCAAGGTCAGCAGCAGGAACACCAGTTGCAGTGCCAGGCTGCGCATGAAGATATCGCGGTTGACCGCCAGCAGCGGCCGCCAGGCCTGCCAGCGTTGCAGCGCGGCCCAGGCAATGTGCCCGGGGTAGGCGCGCAGCGCCGGGCGGGTGAGGGCCAGGCCCAGCAGCGCACCGCTCCATTCGGCGATCACCGAGGCCCGGGCCGAGCCGATCACGCCCCAGTCCAGGCCCAGCACGAACCACAGGTTCAGGGCGATGTTGAGCAGGTTGGTAGTCAGCAGGATCGCCAGCGGCGCCCGGGCGTTCTGGGTGCCGAGGAACCAGCCGACCAGGGCGTAGCTGGCCAGGGCTGCCGGCAGGCCGAACAGGCGGGTGTGGAAGAAGGCTTCGGTGGACTCGTGCAAGGCGGCACTGGGCTGTATCGCCTGTAGCGCCAACTGGCTGAAGGGCAGGGCCAGCAGGCCGATCAGCACGGCGAACGCCAGTGCCAGCAACAACCCCTGCACCAGCACCTGGCGCAGCGCAGCGCCGTCGGCACGGCCGGCAGCCTGGGCGGCGAAGCCGGTGGAGCCCATGCGCAGGAAACCCATCAGGCCGACCATGAAGGTGAACAGCGTGGCGCCGACGGCCACCGCGCCCAGCTGATGGGCATGGGGCAGGTGGCCGATCACCGTGCTGTCGACCAGCGCCACCAGCGGCACCGAGATGTTGGACAGGATCATCGGCGCGGCCAGGCCCCAGACCTTGCGGTGGGTGGGGCGGTGGTGCCAGGCGGTGGACAGAGGGGGCATGCGGGCTCCTGCGTGAGTGCGGTATTGCAATCGCGGGGCAAGCCCGCTCCCACGAGAAGTGCACTTGCGTGGGAGCGGGCTTGCCCCGCGATTGCCGAACGGATTGTACCGGCCCGGCAACCAATCGGCGCGAACAGGGTCTCACTTGCCGCGCGCGGTCGGGTAACCCCGGCAGCGTTGCGCTATAGTTGCCCCCCTCACGTACACGCTGCCGAAGAGTTCACTCTCAAATGCTCAACAAAGGATTGTTGCTGGCCTGCGCGCTGGCCCTGCTCAGTGCCTGTGATTCCTCCTCACCGGACAAGCCACAGGCGCCCACCGAGGCTGCCACCGCTGCCGCGCCCGCCGAAACCAAGACAGCCAAGCGCGAAGACCCGGCGGTGCTCGCCAAGCGCTACGCCGGCCGTGAACTCAACGTGCTGGATGTCTCGGAAGTGCAGCTCGACGGTGCCAGCACCCTGTCGGTCAGCCTGTCCGCGCCGCTGGACGCCAACCAGGACTTCGCCGCCAAGCTGCACCTGGTCGATACCGTCAAGGGCAAGGTCGACGGCGCCTGGGAGCTCTCCGACAACCAGATGGAGCTGCGCCTGCGTCACCTGGAACCGCAGCGCAAGATGGTCCTGACCATCGACAAGGGCCTGCTGGCGGTCAACGGCAATGCGCTCGCCAGCGAATCGCTCAGCCGCTTCGAAACCCGCGACATGCAGCCCACCGTGGGCTTCGCCAGCCGTGGCTCGCTGTTGCCGACCCGCCTGGCCGAAGGCCTGCCGGTGATTGCCCTGAACGTGCCCAAGGTCGATGTCGAGTTCTTCCGGGTCAAGCCCGAGATGCTCTCGACCTTCCTGGCCAACTGGGGCCGTAACAGCAGCCTGTACTACTACCAGTCCAAGGAAACCCTGGACATGGCCGAGCTGGTCTACGGCGGCCGCTTCGACCTCAACCCTGCGCGCAACACCCGCGAGACCGTGCTGCTGCCGATCGCCGGGATCAAGCCGTTGCAGGAGCCGGGGGTGTACCTCGCCGTGATGCGTGCCTCGGGCACCTACGACTATTCGCAGCCGGCGACCCTGTTCACCCTGAGTGACATCGGCGTCTCTGCCCACCGCTACCGCGACCGCCTGGACGTCTTCACCCAGGCCCTGGAAGGCGGCAAGGCCCTCAAGGACGTGACCCTCGAACTGCACGACGACAAGGGCAAGCTGCTGGCGCAGGCCAAGACCGACGGCGACGGCCACGCGCAACTGCCGATCACCGCCAAGGCCGACACCCTGATCGCCACCCAGGGCGTGCACACCACCCTGCTGCGCCTGAACACCGCTGCGCTGGACCTGGCCGAATTCGACATCACCGGCCCCCAGGCCAACCCGCTGCAGTTCTTCATCTTCGGCCCGCGCGACCTGTATCGCCCAGGCGAAACGGTGTTGCTCAACGGCCTGTTGCGCGACCAGGACGGCAAGCCGGTCAAGGCCCAGCCGGTCAGCGTCGAAGTGCGTCGCCCGGATGAGCAGGTGAGCCGCAAGTTCGTCTGGGAGGCCGACCAGAACGGCCTGTTCCAGTACCAGCTGCAACTGGCCACGGAAGCACCGACCGGCCGCTGGCAACTGCTGCTGGACTTAGGGGGTGGCCGCAAACAGGTCTACGAATTCCTCGTCGAGGACTTCCTCCCCGAGCGCCTGGCGCTGGAGCTCAAGGGCAGCGGCAAACCGCTGTCGCCCGAGCAGACCGCCACCATCCAGGTCAATGGCCGTTACCTCTACGGCGCCCCGGCGGCCGGCAACCGCCTCAGTGGCCAGGCCTACGTGCGCCCGCTGCGCGAAGCGGTGAAGGCGCTGCCGGGCTACCAGTTCGGCGCGGTCACCGAGACCGAGCTGAACCAGGACCTGGAGCTGGACGAAGTCACCCTCGACCAGGCCGGCAAGGCCCGTATCGATATCGAAAGCCGCTGGAGCGAAGCGCGTTCGCCACTGCAACTGACCGTGCAGGCCAGCCTGCAGGAGTCCGGTGGCCGGCCGATCACCCGCCGCCTGGAACAGCCGATCTGGCCCGCCGAGCGCCTGCCGGGCCTGCGTGGCTTGTTCGACGGTGAAGAGACCGACGGCGACGGCCCGGTGGAGTTCGAGTTCCTGGTCGCCGACCAGAACGGTAACAAGCTCGCCGCCAACGACCTCAAGGTGCGCCTGATCCGTGAGCGCCGCGACTACTACTGGAACTACTCCCAGAGCGACGGCTGGAGCTACAACTACAACGAAAAATTCCTCACCCAGAACGAGGAGACCATCAGCGTCAAGGCCGGCTCCAGCGCCAAGCTGAACTTCCAGGTGGAGTGGGGCCCGTACCGCGTCGAGGTGGAAGACCCGCAGACCGGCCTGGTGTCGAGTGCGCGTTTCTGGGCGGGCTACCGCGCCCAGGACAACGCCGAAGGCGGCGCGGTGCGCCCCGACCAGGTGAAGATCGCCCTGGACAAGCCTGCGTACAAGGAAGGGGGTACTGCCAAGGTCACCGTCACTCCACCGGCCGCAGGCTCCGGCTACCTGATGATCGAGTCCGCCGACGGCCCGCTGTGGTGGCAGGAAATCGACGTGCCGGCCGAAGGCAAGACCTTCGAGGTCGAGCTGGACAAGAAGTGGGCACGCCATGACCTGTACATCAGCGCCCTGGTGATTCGCCCGGGCGAGCGCAAGGCCAATGCCACCCCCAAGCGCGCCGTAGGTGTGCTGCACCTGCCGCTGGACCGCGCCGAGCGCAAGCTCGCGGTGAGCCTGCAGGCGCCGGAGAAGATGCGCCCGAAACAGCCGCTGACCGTGAAGTTCAAGGCCGTCAACGCCGACGGCAGCGTGCCCAAGCAGGTGCATGTGCTGCTGTCCGCGGTGGACGTGGGCATTCTCAACATCACCGACTTCAAGACCCCCGACCCGTTCGCCAGCCTGTTCGGCCGCAAGGCCTACGGCGCCGACCAGCTGGACATCTACGGCCAGCTGATCGAAGCCGGCCAGGGCCGCCTGGCCAGCCTGGCATTCGGTGGTGACGCGGCCATGGCCAAGGGCGGCAAGCGCCCCAACACCACGGTGACCATCGTTGCCCAGCAGAGCCTGCCGGTGACGCTGGATGAAAAGGGCGAAGGCCAGGCCACGGTCGACATCCCCGACTTCAACGGCGAACTGCGCCTGATGGCCCAGGCCTGGACCGAAGAGCACTTCGGCATGGCCGAAGGCAAGACGGTGGTGGCCGCGCCGCTGATTGCCGAGCTGTCGGCGCCGCGCTTCCTTGCCGGTGGTGACCGCACCAGCCTGGCGCTGGACCTGGCCAACCTGTCTGGCCGCCCGCAGCAATTGACGGTGCAGGTGATCGGTGAAGGCCAGTTGAATCTGCTGGGCGGGGCCCAGCAAAACGTCACGCTCGGCGAAGGCCAGCGCACCACCTTGATGATCCCGGTACAGGCCCAGGGCGGCCTCGGCCAGGGCAAGGTGCGGGTGCAGGTCAATGGCCTGCAACTGCCGGGCGAGCCGGCCAACGCCTTCGAGCGCGAGTGGACCCTGGGCATCCGCCCGGCCTACCCCGCGATGCTCAAGCACTACCGCGTGGCCCTCAAGGACCAGCCGTGGAGCCTGCCGGGCAGCGACCTGGCCGAGTTCGAGCCTGCGGGCCTGGAGGCCACGCTGGCCTTGTCGAGTCGCCCGCCGCTGAACCTGGCCGAGCAGATCCGTGCCCTGGAAGCCTACCCCTATGGCTGCCTGGAGCAGACCACCAGCGGCCTGTATCCCTCGCTGTACGCCGATGCCGACAGCCTCAAGCGCCTGGGCATCAAGGGCGAGCCGAGTGAGGTGCGCAAGCGCAAGATCGAGATGGGCATCGAGCACCTGCTGGGCATGCAGCGCTACAACGGCAGCTTCGGCCTGTGGAGTTCGGACAGCGAGGAAGAGTACTGGCTGACCGCCTACGTCACCGACTTCCTGCTGCGCGCCCGCGAGCAAGGCTACGGGGTGCCGGCCGAAGTCCTGAAGAAGGCCAGCGAGCGCCTGCTGCGTTATGTGCAGGAGCGCAACCTGATCGAGGTCGACTACAGCCAGAACGCCGAACACACCCGCTTTGCCGTGCAGGCCTATGCCGCACTGGTGCTGGCGCGCAGCCAACAGGCGCCGCTGGGTGCCTTGCGCAGCCTGTTCGACCGGCGCAGCGATGCCCGCTCCGGCCTGCCGTTGGTGCAACTGGCAGTGGCGCTGGACAAGATGGGTGACAAGCCGCGTTCGCAGCAGGCGTTGCAGGCGGGCTTGGCGGTCAGCCGCAGCAAGGGCTGGATGGCCGACTATGGCAGCGCGCTGCGTGACCAGGCGCTGATCCTCGCCTTGTTGCAGGAGAACAACCTGGCGGGTAACCAGGTCGACCAGCGTTTGTTCGCGCTGTCTGACGAGCTGGCGGCCAACCGCTGGCTGTCGACCCAGGAGCGCAATGCCCTGTTCCTCGCCGGCCGTGGCCTGCTGGGCAAGCCGGAGGGCAGCTGGAAGGCCCGCCTGGACAGCGCCGGCGAGGTGCGTGAGTTCAGCAACAGTGATTCGGGCATGAAGCTCGAAGGCCCGCTGCTGGCCTCGCCACTGACGGTGCAGAACGAAGGCAGCGACACCCTGTACCAGCAGCTGACGCTGTCGGGCTACCCGCGCCAGGCCCCGGCCGCCAGCGGCAACGGCCTGGAAATCCGCCGCGAGTACCTGGGCATGAATGGCCAAGCGCTGGATGTACGCAGCCTGCGCAGTGGCGACCTGGTGCTGGTGCACCTGGCGCTCAAGGCCCAGGACCGCGTGCCGGATGCCCTGGTGGTGGACCTGCTGCCGGCGGGGCTGGAGCTTGAAAACCAGAACCTGGCGCAGAGCGCCGCCAGCCTGGACAACGCGAGCAGTGCGGTGAAGCAGTGGCGCGAGTCGATGCAGAACGCCAGCGTAGTGCACCAGGAGTACCGCGACGACCGCTACGTGGCGGCGCTCAAGCTCGACAGCTACGGCACCACCCACCTGCTGTACCTGGCGCGTGCGGTGACCCCGGGCAGCTACCGCATCCCGCCGCCGCAAGTGGAGTCGATGTACCGGCCGAACGTGCAGGCAGTAGGCGAGAGCCAGGGCGAAATGGTGGTGCGCGCCCGCTGAGGCAGCACAGGAAATAACTCGTGGGAGCGGGCTTGCCCCGCGATAGCGTGATATCAGGCGACGATGCCGTTCCTGCTTACGCTATCGCGGGGCAAGCCCGCTCCCACCTAGGCCCGCACTCACAGGCGTATCGCTAGTGCACCACCCAACTCAACACCCACAACCCCAGCAACGCCCAGATGATCCCGAGAATGATCGATGCCCGCATGAACGCGCGCACCGCCGAGTACAGCAGCATCAGGCCAACGATCAGGGCAAGGATGCTGACCAGCGAAGTGTCCATGCCCAAGGTGCGTGCCAGGCCATCGATGAAGTTGCCACCGGCATTGGCCAGCAGGTTGAATAACCCGCTCAGGCCATCGACGATGAAACGGATCACCGACCCCAGTACCTGGCCCAGCCACTCGAAAAAACCTTCTACATGCATAGTTGCTTCCTGATGAACGAATCGGTGGTTCCAAGCCTTTGGCCATCACCCGGCCCGGTCGGTTCCCGATGCCAAGCTTAGCCCGGCCACGCCTGATGAGCGTCCTGCGGCGCGGCGCCGTCGGCCTGTTGCTGGTCATCGCCCTGTTGTGGTTGGCCGACCGCATCTGGCCGCTGCCGATGCCGGGCGACGACCTGGCGCGGGTGGTGCTGGCCGAGGATGGTACACCGCTGTGGCGCTTCGCCGATGCCGATGGCGTGTGGCGCTATCCGGTCAGCCCGGACGAGGTTTCGCCGCTGTACCTGGAGGCTTTGCTCGGCTACGAGGACCGTTGGTTCTATCACCATCCAGGGGTCAACCCCATGGCCCTGGCCCGTGCGGCCTGGCTCAACCTGCGCGGCGGGCGCGTGGTGTCCGGCGGCAGCACCTTGTCGATGCAGGTGGCGCGCCTGCTCGACCCACATGACCGTACCCTGGCGGGCAAGCTGCGCCAGCTGTGGCGCACGGCGCAGCTGGAGTGGCACCTGTCCAAGCGCGACATCCTGCAGATCTACCTCAACCGCGCACCCTTCGGCGGTACCTTGCAGGGGGTGGCGGCCGCCAGTTGGGCTTACCTGGGCAAATCACCGAAACACTTGACGCCGGCCGAAGCCGCGTTGCTCGCGGTGTTGCCCCAGGCGCCGAGCCGGTTGCGCCCCGACCGCCATCCGCAGCGCGCCCAACGTGCCCGCGACAAGGTGCTGCAGCGCCTGGACGAATACCAGGTGTGGCCGGCACAGCGCATTGCCGAGGCGCGTGAGGAGCCCTTGCTGCTCGCCCCGCGCCAGGAACCGGCACTGGCGCCGCTGCTGGCCCGGCGCCTGAACACGCCGGACAGCCCGCCGTTGATCCGCACCACCCTCGACGCCGCCCTGCAGCGGCGCCTGGAAGACCTGCTGCTGGGCTGGCGCGCGCGCCTGCCCGAGCGCACCTCGGCAGCGTTGCTGGTGGTGGAGACGCAGAGCATGGCAGTACGTGCCTATCTTGGCTCGATCGACATCGGCGACGAGCGCCGCTTCGGGCATGTCGATATGATCCATGCCCTGCGTTCGCCCGGCTCGACCCTCAAACCCTTCCTCTATGCCATGGCCATGGACGATGGCCTGATCCACTCCGAGTCGCTGCTGCAGGATGTGCCGCGACGCTATGGCGATTACCGCCCAGGCAACTTCTCCATGGGCTTCAGTGGCCCGGTGTCGGCCAGCTCGGCGCTGGCGCTGTCGCTCAACCTGCCGGCGGTGCAATTGCTCGAAGCCTACGGGCCGAAACGCTTCGCCGCGCAGATGCGCATGGGCGGCGTGCCATTGGTGTTGCCACCCTTGGCCGAGCCGAACCTTTCGTTGATCCTCGGTGGCGCCGGCAGCCGACTGGAAGACCTGGTCGGCGGCTATGCCGCCTTCGCCCGTGAGGGGCGCAGCGCGAAGATCCGCCTGCAACCCCAGGACCCGCTGCTGGAACAGCGCCTGCTGTCACCGGGTTCGGCATGGGTCACCCGGCGTATTCTCAGCGGCCTGGCACGCCCCGACCGCGACCCCCACGCCGAGCTGGTGCAGCGCCCGCAGCTGGCCTGGAAGACCGGAACCAGCTATGGCTTTCGGGATGCCTGGTCGGTGGGCGTCGGCCCGCGTTACCTGATCGGCGTGTGGATCGGTCGCCCGGACGGCACGCCGGTACCGGGCCAGTTCGGCCTGGCCTCGGCGGCG
The DNA here is from genome assembly GCF_032621715.1 of Pseudomonas sp. zfem004. NCBI lineage: Bacteria > Pseudomonadati > Pseudomonadota > Gammaproteobacteria > Pseudomonadales > Pseudomonadaceae > Pseudomonas > Pseudomonas sp. zfem004. The sequence goes on from NZ_JAVYJF010000025.1 coordinate 33,335, forward strand.
CCGCTGATGCTGCAGGTACACGACCTGCTGAGCAACCGTGATACCCAGCGCGGCATCCGCCTGCCGGTGGAAGCCGTGCCGGACTCGGTGGGCGTTGCGGCGATCTGCTGGCCGCTGGGCCAGCCGATGAACCGCCAGGACCCAAACTGCCGCCGCCAGCGCTTCGCCTGGACCCTCGACAACACCACGCCACCCACCTTGCAGGCCGCCGACCAGCCGCTGGGCCTGGGCCTGCGCGACAGGGTATGGGTCAACGACCAGGGGCTGCGCGTCGATGCCGGTTGCCCGGGCGCCAAGGCCCGTGACATTGCCCTGTGGCCGGCACCGCTTGAGCCCTGGTTGCCGCGCATCGAACAGCGTGCGGCGCGGCTGCCGGCCGTGGACACGAGCTGCCCACCGCAGGTGGCGGCCAGCGCACCGCCGCTGTCGATCGTTGGTGTGCGCCCGGGTGACAACCTGCGCCGCCCGGCCACCAACAGCGAGCCGCTGCAGGTGCGGGTGTCGGCGCTGGGCGGTGGCGGGCAGCGCTGGTGGTTCATGAATGGCCAGCCGCTGGGCGAAACGCGCGGGCAGGACAGCTTGCTGGTGCGCTTCGAACAGGCCGGGCGCATCGAGCTCAGTGCGCTGGACGAGAGCGGCGAAACCGCGCGTGTGGAGTTCCAGGTCAGCGAGTGATCCAGCGGGGCCTGGCCTGGTGGCTGATTGCAATCGCGGCACCTACGCTTGCTGTGGCGGGGGTGAGCAACGGGCACTCTCGCACCTTCGGGATCAGGGAGCGTCCGCATGCGTCCACTGCTGGTGATGTTACTGGTGTGCTGGGGCTGCCTGGTCCGCGCTGCCCCGCTGCCGGGTTTCCTCGACAGCAGTCGGATCGAAGCACACCTGCCCACGCCGAACCTGCCGATGGATGCCTACCGCCCCGCTGCGCCGGCCCTGCAATTGCCCGCGCCGAGTGCGCTGCAGCAGCCAGCGCTGGCGACGAGCACGCCGGTGCAGGTGCACAAGGTGCGTTTCGAAGGGGGCACCGTCTACCCCTTGAGCGACTTGCGCGAACACTACCAGCCGTTGATCGGCCGGCAGGTCAGCCTGGGCGAACTGGTCGGGCTGACCGACAGACTTACCCAGCGCTATCGGCAGGACGGCTATCTGCTTTCATACGCCTTGCTGCCGCCCCAGGACTTCAGCGAGGGGCGAGTGCGGGTGGTGCTGGTGGAAGGCTACATTGGCGATTACCAGATCGAGGGCGACATCGGCCCGGCGCGCGGCTACCTGGCTCAGTTGATGGACAAACTGATGACCGAGCGGCCACTGACCCGGGCGAGCCTGGAGCGCTATACCGGCCTGATCGGCCGCATCCCCGGTGTCACTGCCCAGGCGCAGGTCCTTGCGCCGGGCACTGCCGACGGGCGCGCCCGGATGGTTGTCCGGGCCCTGCGCAAACCGTTCACCGGTACTGCCCAGCTCAACGACGGCAGCCGCGATGACCTGCAGGCACTGCTGGGAGCCAGCAGCAATGCCCAGACCCGTTACGCCGAGCAACTGAGCGCCAGCGTGCTGCTGCCGCCGGGTGAGGACAAGGCGCACTACTATCGCCTGGACTATGCCCAGTTCGTCGACGATGAAGGCTCGCAGTTGCTGCTGTCGGCCTCGCGCTATCGCAGTGAACCGCGCACGCGGATTCGCCTGGCCAATGGCGATGACTTGCTCCAGCAGCGGGACAGTGAGCGCTATTCGGTTGGCCTGAGCCAGCCGCTGATCGTTTCTGCGAACGAGTGGCTGGAGGCGGTGGGGCGCATCTACATGGTCAAGGACCGCATCGACTACCAGTGGGTGGGCGCGCCCCGGCAGATGGACAGCGAGACCAATGTCCGTGCGCTGTCGTTCGAGGTCGACTGGCGCAAGGCAGAGGCCCGGCGCCTGCGCATTGTGAGTGGCGGGGTGTACCAGGGCCTGGACCATTTCGGTGCGCGCAGCAACGGCGGCGACGACCTGGACTTTCTGCGCTTGCGCCTGTCTGGCCTGCAGAGCGACGACTTCACCGAGCATTGGCAGGGCGTGGCCTCGGCGGCGGGTTACTGGAGCAATGACAGCCTGCCCGACAGTGAACGGGTGGTGTTCGGTGGGCAGAATTTCGGGCGTGGCTACCCTCGTGACCAGGCCAGCGGTGACAAGGGCTGGGGGCTGGCTTACGAGCTCAACTACAGCTTCAGGCGTGAGGGGGATTGGTTTCGAGTGCTGCAGCCGTATGCCGTGCTGGATGCTGCGCGGGCCTGGTTCAACAAGCTGGAGGTGCAGTCGGCGCGTATGTCCTCTGCGGCGCTTGGCCTGCGCTTTGGTGATGGGCGGGGTTACAGCATTGCCGTCGAGGTGGCCAAGCCGATGTCGGACATTGCGTTGGACAGTCTCAGTCGGCGGCCGAGGCTGATGGTGAGCTTCGGTTTTCAATTGTGAGGTGGGCTGGGGGGCTGACAGGTGTTCGCCGAAGGTTTTGTGGCTCCCATGAGATCGAGCGCCACAAACCTTGCGGCGAACTTAGTTCACCGCATGCAGCAGTGCCTTGGGAAACAGGTTATCCAGCGTCTCCAGCAACCTGGCGTGGTAAATCGGCTTGCGAAACAGGTCCAGCACCTGCAGGCGCAGCAGATCGCTGCAGTCGTCCATGTCGGCGTGCCCGGACATGACGATCACGGGCAGGTGCTGGCGGGCAGTATGGTCGCGCAGGCGCTTGATCAGGCCGATGCCGCTCTCTTCCGGCATGCGCAGGTCGGTGATGACCAGGGCGACATCCGGGTGGCGGGTGAGCAGTTGCAGAGCGGTCTTCACCGAGCCGGCGGTATGGCAGCAGAACCCCTGGTTTTCCAGCAGTTCGGCCAGCTCCAGCAGGGCCTCCTCCTCGTCATCGACCAGCAGTATCTGTTGACGCAAGGAAGAGGTCGGCATGGTCGGCTCCCGAAGGTCTGGATCAATCGGCATGCACGCAGCGCAGGGTTACTGGGTGATCGCGGTCTGGATGGTGGTCATGATGGCTTTCACCTCGCCCGAGATGGGGGTGACGAACCCGGCCAGCACGACCGCGACCATGGCCGCGATCACCGCGTATTCGATACCGGAGGCGCCGTCCTTGCGCTGAATGAAGTTCTTGCAGTGGAGGATGATCAGGTTCAGCAGCATGGCACGTCTCCTTGCGCACGGTCGGCGCCGGTCACGGGGCTTGAAATGTGACACCCCTTTGCCATCACAGGATTGCCAAGCCGTGGCGGCCTGCAAATGTAACAAAGCATTAATTCGAAAGTATTAGCTTTAATCAGCGAGGCTAAGTTCCTGTTTTCTTTATGCGTCAATTTCATGGCTTAAAAAACCTAGCCCGACAAATGGCGATTCGACAGGGCTGCGCTAACTTGCAATAGCGAAATAGTTACTTTTTGCCAGCATTGGTCCCCGGCGCAGGGAGTGCGGAAATGAGCAGTCGCTTGACCATGGTCCTCGCTGGCCTGTTTTTGTTGGCTGCATTGCTGGCCGGTTATTGGGGGCTGCGCCTGAGCCGCCCGGCGCAGACCGCGCCAACGCCTGCCGTTGTTGCCCCCACCGAGGCATCGACCCCCGCGCTTGCCCCGGCTCCCGTACAACCTCCGGAACCGCCACGCACACCCATCCTGGTGCTGCGCAGGGCTGTGCCGGCCAATACTCCGTTGACCGCTGAGGACGTGCTGGTCGAGCGCTTGCAGGTGGTGCCCGCCGGGGCTTTCCACCAGCCTGAACAGGTGCTGGGGCGCAGCAGTTCGCGGCCACTTGAGGCCGGCAGTTGGCTCGACGAGTCGAGCTTCCAGGTAGGCGGCCCGCTGGCGCGGATGATCCGTAGCCACGAGCGCGCGGTGGCGGTGGCGGTGGACGATGTGGTGGGCGCCGCCGGGCAACTGCGGCCAGGCGACTATGTCGATGTGCTGCTGTTCCTGCGCGAAGAGACCAACAACCCGCAATCCTCTGCCCAGGTGGTGCTGCCGGCCCTGCGTGTGCTCAGCGTCGACCAGCAGACGGGCCTGGCCAATGACGGCCGCCCGGCGCAGACCGCCGAAGAGCAGAAGGCCCGCCGTGACCAGCAGATGATGACGGGCGGCGCCGTTACCCGCACCGTAGGCCTGGCCGTGCCCCAGGCCCTGGCCAGCCGCCTGATGCTGGCCGCCCAGGCCGGCACCTTGCGCCTGGCAGTGCGCAGCGCCGACGAACAGTTGCTGGCGCGTTACTGGTCCGGCCAGGACGCAGGCGCTCAAGTGGACGCCGCCAACCGGGAACTCTACCGCTTCAGCCAGCTGTCCCAGGTGCCGCTGGCCGGCCCGGCCGCGGTTGCGGCAGTACCCACCATGCAGATCATTCGTGGCGCTGCCCAGGCCGCCGACACGAACCAGACCCCCTGACCCGGCAAGGATGCATTTCATGCGTAGTTCTTTGCATAGTTCCTGGCGTCGCACGCGGCGTCGCTCCGCGCAGCGGCCCTGGCTGTTGTGCCTGGCCCTGTGGTTGTTGATGCCGGTGGCGCAAGCGGTTGGCAAGGGCTGCGCAGCCTTCGACCAGCTGCCTTCGGTGATCGAGATGGACCAGGGCCTGCAGCAGGAGCTGCGCCTGCCGGTGGCCATCATCCGCGCCGCAGTGGGTGACCCCAAGGTGGCCGATGTGCAGCCCAGCGGCGAGCGTGCCGTGCTGCTGACCTCGGTGGGGCAGGGCAATACCAGCGTGATGCTGTGGACAGACTGCGCCTCGCGACCGCACCGGGCCATGCTGTTCGTCAAGGGCCGGGCCAGCGCTGACATGGCCGAGGTGACGCAACCGGCCGCCGGGGAGGACGCCCTGCCGATCCAGGTGCAGGCCGATATCCGTTTCGTCGAGGTGCGCCGGCAAAAATACAAGGAAGCCGGTGCCAGGCTGTTCTTCAAAGGCTCCAACAACAGCCTGTTCGGTTCGCCCGGCACGGTGCCCAACACCTTCGTGCGCCCCGACTACGTGCCGGGCATCCAGAACGGCACCAACCCGGTGACCTACGCTGATGTGCGGCCAGGCATCCCCCTCAACGACAACGTCTTCAACATCGTCTGGGGCGGCGGCAGCAGTCGTTTCCTGGCGATGATCAACGCACTCGAGAACAGCGGTTTCGCCTACACCCTGGCGCGCCCCAGCCTGACCGTGCTCAGCGGCCTGACTGCAAGCTTCCTGGCCGGCGGCGAGGTGCCCATCCCGGTGCCCAGCAGTGGCAGCGACAACGTCTCGATCGAGTACAAGGAATTTGGCGTGCGCCTGGCACTGACCCCCACGGTGGTCAGCCGCAACCGCATCACCCTCAAGGTGGCCCCCGAAGTCAGCGAGCTGGACTACAGCAACGCGGTGACCATCGCCGGCACCCAGGTGCCGGCCCTCAGCGTACGGCGCACCGACACCAGTATTTCCCTGGCCGATGGCGAGAGTTTCATCATCAGCGGGCTGGTCAGCAGCAACGTCCGCTCTTCCGTGGACAAGCTGCCGGGGTTGGGCAGCCTGCCGATCATCGGCGCGTTCTTCCGCCAGTCGGCGCTCAACCGTGAAGAGACCGAGCTGCTGATGATCGTCACCCCGCACCTGGTCCAGCCGCTGGCCGCCGACGCGCGCCTGCCGGAGCTGCCGGGCGAGGCGCTGCGCACCTACGACCCCAGCTGGGGTCGCCTGTTCTTCATGGAAAACGGCAGTTTCGAAGGCCAAGGCGGGTTGTCCCGATGAACGAAAGCCATAACCAGACCTACCTGGCCCTGACCCGCAACCAGGACGACCTGCACTGGCTGCAGGGCGCCCTGGCGCCGTTGGGGCAGGTGATCGGCGCCAATGGCCCGAGCCTCGACGAGTTGCTGGCGCTGGTCGACATGACCTTCAGCAACCTGGTGTTCATCGGCCTCGACCGCGAGCAGTTGATCGCCCAGTGCGCGCTGATCGAAGGGGTGCTGGAGGCCAAGCCGATGCTGGCCATCGTCGCGCTTGGCGATGGCATGGACAACCAGCTGGTACTGCATGCCATGCGCGCTGGCGCCCGCGACTTCGTCGCCTATGGTTCGCGGGCCAGCGAAGTGGCCGGGCTGGTACGGCGCCTGGGCAAACGCCTGCCGACCGTGGCCAGCAACCCCAGCCTGGGTGGGCTCAGCGTGCTCTACGGTGCCCAGCGCGGGGCCGACGGTGCGTTGCTGACCACCCACCTGGCGCGGGTGGTGCAGGACAGTGGCCAGCAGACTCTGCTGCTCGACCTGGGCCTGCCTCGTGGCGACAGCCTGGCGCTGCTGGGGCTGGAGGCGTCGTTCCACTTTGGCGATGCCTTGCGCCATCTGCGCCGGCTCGACGCCACCCTGATCGACAGCGCCTTCACCCGCGACAAAGGGGGCCTGCGCATTCTTGCCTATGCCGCCACCGACGAGGCGCTGGAGCAGACCAGCGCCGCCGAGCTGTACATGCTGCTCAGTGCCTTGCGCCAGCATTTCCAGCACATCGTGCTGAACCTCACCGGGCAGGCCGACAGCGAAGCGTTGCGCACCCTGGTCAGCCATTGCGACAAGCTGATCCTGTACACCGACCAGAACATCCTCGATTGCCGGCGTAACCTGGAGCTGCTCGAGCAGTGGCGTGATCGCGGCATCAAGCTCGAGCATGCCAGCCTGCTGGTCGACCGCTTCATGCGCCATGTGGCGCCGGATGCCGAGGCCCTGGCCAAGCGCTATGGCTTGAAGCTGCTCAAGGTCATGCCCTACAGCCCGGAGCTGCGCCTGAATGCAAAGAACCAGGGCCTGAGCCTGTTCGAGCTGGCCCCACGCGAAGCGCTGAGCCAGGCACTGCGAGAACTCGGCGAGCGCCTGGCGCGGCGCTCGGAAAACCTGGCGCCCCCCACCCACACCTGGCTGCGCCGCCTGTGGAGCAACCGATGAGCAGCGAAGAACCCTTTGGCGGGCCGCGGCAGGCGGCAAACGACCCGCAGGTGCTCAAGCGTGCCCTGCACCGGCATGTCATCGATGCCATCGAAGACACTGGCCGCAACCTGCTCGAAGGCGCGCGCCCGGCCCTGGCGCAGTTTGTTCTGGAGCAGGTGGGCGACTATGTGGCGCGCCTGCGCCTGGCCCTGTCGCGTTACGAGATGGAGCGCCTGGCCGAAGAGATCGTCGACGAGCTGACCGGCTACGGCCCGCTGGAAGTGCTGCTGCGCGACCCGAGTGTCACCGAGATTCTGGTCAATGGCCCGTTCCGGGTGTTCGTCGAACGGGGCGGGTTGCTGCAGCATACCGACTTGCGTTTTATCGACGCACACCATGTGCAACGGGTGATGCAGCGCATCCTGGCGCCCCTGGGGCGGCGCCTGGACGAGTCGTCGCCGATGGTCGATGCGCGCATGCCCGACGGCAGCCGGGTTAACGCGATCATCCCACCGGTGGCGCTGGACGGGCCGTGCCTGTCGATCCGCAAGTTTCGCCAGGACATGCTCAAGAGTGCCGACCTGCTGGCCACCCGGGCCATCGACCAGGCCATCTACGACTTCCTCGAACGCGCCGTGGGCCGGCGCTGCAACATCCTCGTCAGTGGCGGCACCGGTACCGGCAAAACCACCTTGCTCAATATCCTCAGTCAGATGATCGCGCCCCAGGAGCGGCTGGTGACCATCGAGGATGTCGCCGAGCTGCAACTGCACCACCCGCATGTGGTGCGCCTGGAAACCCGCCCGCCCAACGCCGAAGGCCATGGCGAGATCAAGGCCAGCGAGTTGATCCGCAACGCCCTGCGCATGCGCCCCGACCGCATCATCCTCGGCGAGATCCGTGGCGCCGAAGTGGTCGATGTGATGACGGCGATGAACACCGGCCACGATGGCTCGATGAGCACAGTGCACGCCAACAGTGCGCAGGATGCCCTGCTGCGTCTGGAAACCCTGGTTGGCCTGACGGGCCGCCAGGTGGCCGAGAAGACCTTGCGCCAGATGATCTGCGCGGCGCTGGATGTGGTGATCCAGCTGACCCGCCTGGCCGATGGCCGCCGTTGTGTGAGCGAAGTGCTGGAAGTGGTCGGCGTGCGTGACGACGTGTACGTGACCAATACCTTGTTCCGCCTCGACCGGCGCGGCGGCGATGTGTTCCTCAGCGAGGCGCCGCACCCGGCAGGGGCCAAGCTGCGCCACGAGGGCCTGCTGTGATCGGCCCGCTGCTGCTGGCCCTGGCGCCGCTGTGCCTGGGCATGGCGTTGCTGCTGTGGCGTGTGGCCCTGCACAAGCGTGGTGAGGAGCGCATCCTGCAGCGCCTGGGGCGGGCCTACCGCGCGGTGCGAGGTGCCAGTGCCAGGCGTGACTGGCTCGACCCGCTGCTGCAGCGTGCCGGCCTGGCGCCGGGCGAGCGTGGCCTGCACTACGGGTTGCTGGCCTGGCTGGGCCTGGTGCTGGTCGCCGGCCTGGCCGGAGGCTGGGTGGCGGCATTACTGATGCTGTTCGGCCTGCCTTTGCTTGGTCATGCCTACCTCAGTTGGCGCTGCCGCCGACGGGTGCGGCAGATCGTCGAGCAACTGCCTGGCCTGCTGGACTACAGCGTGCGCAGCCTGAAGGCTGGGCGTACCTTGAACGACGCGGTGCTCGGGGGTATCGATGGCACGCGCGAGCCTCTGCACTCGGCAATGCTGCGGGTGCGGCGCAACGTGCGCATGGGCGTGCCGTTGGAGGATGCGGTCAGTGAACTGGCCGAGTTGTACCGCCAGGACGAGCTGCGCCTGTTTGCCCTGGGCCTGCGCATCAACCAGCGTCATGGCGGCAATGCCAGCGAATTGATGGAGAACCTGATCAAGCTGATCCGCGAGCACGAGCAGGGCGACCGCCAGTTGCGCGCGATGACCGGTGAAACGCGAATCACCGCGTGGATCCTGGGGGCGTTGCCGTTGGGCATGGTCGGTTACTTTCTGCTCGCCAACCCCGGTTACCTGCTGGGCATGTGGCGCGACAGCCATGGACAGACGATGTTGCTGCTGGCCTTCGCCCTGCAGGCCATCGGTTGCCTGGTGCTGTGGCGCATGATGAGGCGCCTGTGAACGCTGCCTTGCTGTTCAGCGTCCTGTGCCTGCTGGCCGGCTTTGCCCTGCTGGCGCTGCAGGCCGCGCGGCAGTTGCGCGCCCGTCAGCGGGTGGCGCGCCGCCTGCAGGGGCGCTTGGCCCCTGACGAACGGCTGGGTGACTGGCTGCACTGGCTGGGCAGCAGCCCGCTGGGGCGGCGCCTGCAGCGGCTCGACGGCGAGGCTCAGGTGCTGTTGGATCGGCTGGGCTGGCGGCGCAGCCGGCAGCGGGCGTTGTTCGCCGCGCTGCAGCTCGGGCTGCCGTTGCTGGCCACCGGCCTGGTGCTGGTGATGGTGCATGGCTTGCCGGGTGAGCGTCGGGGCAACTGGATGGTGCTGGTGCTGTGTGCGCTGGGTGTCGGCTACCTGGTGCCCAAGCGCCTGCTTGCCGCGGCGGCGGCGCGGCGCCAACGCAAGATCGCCCAGGAAGTCAGCCTGATGATCCCGTTGCTGCGCATTCTGTTCGAGACCGGCCTTGCGGTGGAGCAGGCGTTGCGCGTGCTGGCCCTGGAGGGGCGCAGCCTGGTGCCGAACATCTGCGACGAGTTGCAGCTGGTGTTGCAGCGGGTCGACTCGGGCCTGGCGCTGGGGCCGGAGCTGGAAAAGACCGCACGGCTGCTGGCGGTGGACGAGTTCATCGACACCTGCGTGATCCTCCAGCAGTTGCTGGTGCAAGGCAGCGGTTCGATGAAGTCGTTGCTGGCGCTCAAGGAACTGCTGGATGACCGGCGCCTGACCGGCCTGCAGGAGCGGGTGTCGAAGATGTCGGCAAAGATGTCGGCGGTAATGATGGTGTTCCTGTTCCCGGCCTTGCTTATCGTCCTGGCCGGGCCGGGCTTTTCCGCCTTGGCGCGGGCATTGGGATCCTGAGGGGGAGAGGGATGAAAGCGATCGTGCTGATGACGGGCCTGCTCTTGCTGACCGGCTGTGCCGGGCAACCGCCCGAAGGCCTGGCCCAGCTGTTTGGTGGCGGCAGTTGTGGCAAGCCCGCAGCCGACCAGCAGTTGAGCCTGGACATGGCCGACCAGATGATTGGCGAAGGCCGCCCGCATGCGGGGTTGGCGCACCTGGAGCAGTTACCGGACACCCTTGACCAGGTGCGCCTGCGCAAGGCCAAGGTACTGCGCCTGCTGGGCCGCAGCGAGGCCGAACCGCTGTACCGCAGCCTGCTGGGGGGCTGCCTGGCGGCGGAAGGCGAGCATGGCCTGGGGCAGATAGCCGCGGCGCGGGGCGACGACACACAGGCCCTACGCAACCTGCAGCGCGCGGCGCGCCTGGCGCCGACCGATGAAAAGGTACGCAACGACCTGGGCCTGGTGCAGATGAAACTGGGCAACGATGAGCAGGCGCGCTTCGAATTCCTCACCGCCCTTGAACTGAAGGATGACAACCCATTGCCGGCGGTCAACCTGGTGACCCTGTCACTGGTGCAGGACAACTGGAACCAGGCCGAGGACCTGGTCAAGCGCCTGCGGCTCAAGCCTGAGCAGTTCGCCGAAGCCCAGGCCCGGGCCCAGCAGCTCAGAGCTACTGGGCGCGGCCCGCTTGCCGCACGCGCCACGCCGACGGCAGCCATCAATTGAACGGGAGGTGAGTATGTTCAAGCCCTGGATAGCCCTGGCCTGCCTGGCCACACCGCTGCTGGCGCAGGCCGAGGAGCCGGTACGCCAAGCGCGGGCAGAAACCGCCACCGAGGCGCTGCTGCAGGTGCAGGCGAGCAATCGGCAGGCCTCGCCGGTGCGCCAGCAGCAGACCGACAAGGAGCGCGACCAGTCCATGCAGCGCTGGCTGGACAGCTACAAGTACGAGATTCCGGACTTCTATCGCTGGACCAAGATCAGCTCGTCGAACAATGGCGGTTGATGGCCGTCAATGGGTGGTGAAGCGCTGGTGCAGCGGCGACGAGCGGGGCGCCAGCGCCAGTGTCAGCTGCGTGCGGTTGTGCATGTGGGTCAGGCGCAACACCTGTGAAACATAGAGCTTGACGGTGTTCTCGGTGATGCCCAGCTCGCAGGCGATCTGGTAGTTGGTCTTGCCCTTGCTCACCAGCTTTGCCACTTCCATCTGGCGCGGGGACAGCTTCTCGAATGCCGACGGCAGTTCCGGCTCGGCCTCCTCGACGTCCGTGGCGCGGCGATGCACGCCCTGGCCGCGGGCTTTTTCCAGGTCCTGGTAGAGCTCGTCGATGGACTCGGCCAGGCCCTGCAAGCGCTGGTTGAGGTTGCCCAGTTCGCGGAAGTTGCGCTGGCGCTCCAGCAAGGCGAGCTCCTGGCGCCGCACGCCTTCGAGCAGCTCGGTCAGGTCCATGGGCTTCTGGTAGTAGTCGGCGAAGCCTTCACGCAGGGCGCGGATCACATCCTGCTTTTCGGCGCGGCCGGTCAGCATGATCGCCTCGAACAGCCGCTGGTTGCCGGAGATCTGTTTCAGCGCCCGGACCAGCTCGATGCCATCGCGCTCGGGCATATGCAGGTCGCAGAGCACCAGGCCGATGGCTTCGTCGGCGATGTACTGCTCGATGGCCTGGTCCGTGGAATGGGCCGGGACGCAGCGATAGCCTTCACTTTCCAGCCAGTCGCACAATTCTTCGACAATCAACGGCTGGTCATCGACAACCAGCACTTTCACTTCACTGACGGACTTGTTCACGATCAACTCCCTGTCGTATCGGTCTTGCGGCCGGGCCGTGGGCACCGGCAACAAGAAAGTAGTCGCACTTTGCAATCAAGTACATGGACTGTACACCTTATCCGAACGTTCAGTCTTCATTGGATCCAAACTGCCGTCAGGAGAAAGCCGGCCAGTACATAAGGCGCAAAGGGCTGCTTGTCGCCGACTTCTTCAGCGAGTTTCTGCAGGCGTTTTTTCAGTTTTGGATTGAGCAGGGTCCACAGCCGGCGCCGGCCCAGCAGCCAGGCCAGCACGGTGATGCCGGCGCCGATGAAGGTACCCAGCACATACTGCGGGCTGGTGGCCAGGGCCAGGGCGGCCATCAGCTTGACGTCGCCGGCACCGAAACGGCCGAGCATGTAGCCGGGCAGTGTCAGCAGCATCACGATGGCCAGGGCCCAGCCGGCCTCGCTGGCATCGGCGCCGATCCAGGTGCGGCCGGTGGCGAACAGCCAGGCCAGGGCGCAGGTTGCGACACCCAGGGTGAGGGCGTTGGAAATCTGCCGTTCACGGACATCTTGTTCGGTGCACAAGGCAAGCCACATCAGAAGAACAATGCTTTGCATTGGCAAATTGCCATCCCTATTCGTTGAACGGTTCTATGCTGTCAGACAGGTCTCACAGTCAGGGTAGACGCGAACATGCAAGCAAGCCCGGCGGGACGGCAAAAAGGCGCGGCAGCCATCGAGTTTGTCGCGGTATTCATGATTTTTTTCGCGGTGTTCTATGGGCTGGTCAGTTATGCCCTGCCGATGCTGATGCTGCAGTCGTTCAACCAGGCCAGCAGCGAGGCGGTGCGTCGCTGCGTGGCCGTCGATCCGGCAAGCGCCACCTATGCACTGGACGTGCAAGGCGTGGCGCACCAGGTAATCAGCCGGCAGTTGGCCTGGATGCCCGACGCCCTCGGCTTCAACGTGGCGGGCGACACCCGGGTTGTGGTGGGGGCGGACAAGCTGCTGACGGTCACCATCGACTACCCCCGTGACCGGCTGGAGCGGGTGTTGCCCGTGCTGGTGCTGCCGCTGATCGGCGAAGTGCCGAAGCTGCCTGAGCGCCTGCAGGCCCAGGCGAGCCTGCAACTGTGACGGGCAGCCTGTTCGACCGTTGGCGCCTGCCGCCGTCCCCTGCACCCGAGCTGGCCAACGTGCCGGCGGTGGGCCTGCAACTGTGGCTCGACGATCAGGCTCGGGTGCTGCGTCTGGCGGGCCCGCTGCGGACCTTGCTGGCCTTGCCAGGGCGTTCCACCGCGCGGGTGCACGACTACCTGCAACGCCACAGCTGGCTGGTGCTCGAAGGCGAACCTGGTGACTGGCAGGGGCAGCCGCTGGATCTGGATTTCCACACGGTCATGGGCCAGGCGCTGCATACCCGTGGCTGGTTGCAGCGCCACGGCGAGGCTTGGCTGCTGCAGCTGTTCGATATTGGCGACCTGCTGCGCGAGCAGCGCTGGGATCGCCAGCGGCCACTGCTGGTCGAGATTGGCCATGCGCTGCGTGAGTGCGGCGCCGAGCGCTTGCTGCAGACTACCCGTGAGCAGTTGCAGGCGCTGGCCGAACACTGGCAGGCCGCCTCGCTGCGGCTGATGCTGCGTGAGCCGGGTGGCTGGCGCCACTACGCCAGCAACGAGGACCAGTGGCCCTGGCCGGACGATGGCCGGTTGCAGCCCTGGTTGCGGCAACTGCCTGCGCAGACGTTGATCGAAGTCACCGATGACCCTGAGCTGCTGGCGCGCTGCGGCGGGCTTTCGCTGTTCCTGGTGCCCTACCGCCAAGGGCTGGATGCCGAGGCCTGGCTGCTGTGCGCCGGGGCCGCGCAGACGCCCCCGGCCGACATGGCGCTGGCGTTGGCGCGGACCTTGGTCGAGCCGCTGCTGGCGCGTCATCGACACCAGCAGCTGCAACGCCAGGCCAGTCACCTCGACGACCTCCAGCAGCAACTGGGGGCGGGCTGGTGGGAGTGGCCGCTGGACGGCCAGTTGCAACTCGACCCGGCGCTGGCCACGACCTTGGCGTTGTCGCGTCAGGTCGGTGAAGGGCAATGGTTGGCGCGCCTGCACCCGGCCGACCGTGAGCCCGCGCAACTGGCGCTGCAGCAGGCGCGTGAGGGGCTGGCGCTGAACCTGAGCCTGCGCCTGGGCGAGGCCGATGGCATGGGTGCGCAGCGCTGGTTCCAATGGGTTGGTCAGTTGCAGGGGCAGCAGTTGCGCGGTTTCCTGCTCGACATCAGCGCGCTCAAGACCCAGGAGCATCAGGCCGGCACTGCCCGAGCCCGGCTGGAGAACCTGATCGCCAGTTCGCCGGCGGTGATCTACGTGCAGCGTTACGCCGACGGCGCGCTGCACAGCGAATTCTTCAGTGCCAGCCTGGCGCCATTGCTGGGCTGGCCGGCCGATGGCGAACTGGCGCGCCAGCCGGGCCTGGCCGTGCACCCGGATGACCGGCCGCTGTGGCTGGCGCGCACCCGCGACCTGCTGCGCGACGGCCAGGTGCGCTGCCGTTACCGCCTGCGCGACCAGCTTGGCGGCTACCACTGGATGCACGATGAGGCGCGTCTGTTGCGTGACGACCTCGGCCAACCCCAGGAGGTGGTCGGGCTGTGGCTGGATGTCAGCGAAGCGACCGAGGCCGCCGAGCGCACGCGCCAGAGCGAGGAGCGCTACCGCGTGCTGGTGGAGGACTCACCGGCGATGATCTGCCGCTACCGCCCAGACCTGAGCCTGGTGTTCGGCAACCGGCCCCTGGCCGACTACCTGCACTGCACGCCGGAGCAGCTGGTGGGCGCGAACCTGGGCCAGTGGCTGTCCGCCAGCCAGCGTGAAGACTTCCTTCAGCGCTTGCAGGCGCTGACCCCGGAGCAGCCGATGAGCAGCGCGGAAATCTGCCTGCAACTGCCTGGCCGTGAACAGGCCTGGTGGGTGTGGGCCGATCGCGGGCTGTTCGATGCCCAGGGCCGCCTGCTGGAGATCCAGGCTGTCGGCCGAGACAACACGGCGGTGCGGCGCAGCCAGCAGCAATTGCTGCAGGGGGCGAAAATGGCCACGCTGGGCGAGCTGGCGACCGGGCTGGTGCACGAGATCAACCAGCCGCTCAACGTGATGCGCATGGCGGTGGTCAACACGCTGCAGCGCCTTGAAAACGGCACTGCCGATCCTGCGTACATGGAACAGAAGCTGCGCCGGATCGAGGCGCAGATCGAGCGCGCCGCGCGGCTGGTCGAGCACATGCGCGTGTATGGCCGGCGTTCGGCGCCCGAGCGTGAGTGCTTCAGCGCCTGGGGCGCGGTAGAAGGGGCCCGCGCCTTGCTGGAGGAGGGCCTGCGCGGCAAGGGCGTGAACCTGTGCATCGAGGCGCCCGCCGAGCAACCGCAGGTGTTCGGCCATCAGGATCAGCTGGAGCAGGTGTTGATCAACCTGATGGTCAACGCCCGTGACGCCTTGCTCGAGCAGCGCAGCGCGCAACCCTGGATCCGCGTGCGCCAGAGCTTGCAAGGCTCGCGCCTGTGCCTGCTGGTGGACGACAACGGCGGCGGCATCGACCCGCATCTGCTCGAGCGCATCTTCGAACCCTTCTTCACCACCAAGCCGGCCGGAGTCGGCACCGGCCTTGGGCTGTCGGTCAGCCACGGCATCGTCAGCCACATGGGCGGCAGCCTGTCGGTGGCCAACAGCGACGAGGGCGCGTGTTTCCGGGTTGAACTGCCGCTTCACAGCAGCAGTTGAGCATGCCCGCTGCTGCAACTGAGGTTGGCGCCGACCTGGGCATTGGCCAGATCGATGCCCAGGGTCTTGAGCAGCACGTTGAGCAAGGGGTCGATCAGTGGGCTGAGCAGGTTTTTGATCAGTGGCTCCAGGATGCTTTTCACGGTAGTTAGCGTGCCGGCCACAAGGTTCATCAGGTCACCGAAAACATTGTTCACGTCAGGCTTGTAGGCTTCGATCTGAACGCCCGCAAATGTGGTGGTCAGGCTGCCGACCACATCCTGGTTGTTCATGCGCAGATAGGCCGGCAGTTGGTTGATGTCCGGTGGTGCAGAAGCGCCTTCGAACAGCAGCGGGGTGACCGTTGCCTGCAGGATTGGCGCGTTGGCCTTGAGCCCAAGGCCGCCCCCGGCAAAAGCCGCGCGGGTACAGGCGGCGCCCAATGGGCCGCAGGTCTTGATGCCGATATCGACCAGGGGCAATGGGGTGAGCGCTGAGCTCCCGTTCAGGAAGAATGTGTTCGCATCCTTGTACTTGCCGATGGTCACGACGGCGGCTGCGCTGCGGGTGGTGGCGGTAAGGCGTTTGTCGGGTAGGCAGCGGTAGTCGCTCACCCGGCTTTCTGCCTTGGCTACTTCGATGCCGATGTGCAGTGATGCTTTATCCGGCACGACTTTTACCTCGACGTACTTGCACTGGCTGAGCCCCAGCGCGCAGGTCAGCGACTGGACCACACCCACCAGGTTCAAGTGCAGCAGGTCGTTGAGCACCGAGGTCAGCGGGGCGGCCAGGCTGGTCACAGCGTTGACCAGGCCAAGCACGCCATCTAGCAGTGGCAGGTCGAGCGATACCAGTGCCTGCACCTGCGCGGTATGCACTTCGATCACGTCGGTGGCGGGGTTGCCCACTGCCGAGACCTGTTCAGGCTGGATCACCTTCATCTGGACCCGGCCATTGACCAGCCCCAGTACGCTGATGGGCAAGTCGACGTTTGCGGCGTTCTTGCTCACGGCCAACTGAATCACTCCCTGGACCAATTGCAGCAGCTGAATGCTGCTGTCCAGACCGGCCTGCGCCGTGCCGTTCTGGATGTCGAGAATGTCGCCCAGATGCAGTTTGCCGCTGGGTGTCCCGACTGCAACATTGCCAAGGTTGGTGGCGACGCCGAGCGTCGAACTGCTCTGTTGCAGGACATGGACGGCGGCGTTCAGCAATTGGGTGAGCGTGGCATCCGTGTTGAGCAACTTGTCGTAATCACCGGCCTTGATATTCAGGTCTACTGCCAGTTGCTCGACATATTTGAGCAGGTTGATCTGGGTATCGGCGATGCCCTGCCAGCCGGCCAGGTTGAGCTGGGCGTTGCCGCCCAGGCTGGTGAGCAGGGCATTGAGCAAGGTTGAGTGGCGCGAGTCGAGGGTTGCCAGGGTACTGCGAATCCGCAGCATCGCTTGGGGCGGCGCGGCCTTGGCCGCCACGGCACTGGCATGCAGTGTGGTGGTACGCGAGAAATTGCCATCGATCAGGCTGAACAGGCCGCCGGCGGCACTGGTGGTAACCGCGTTTCTGACTTCGACCTTGATCGCTTCAGGGCGGCTGTTGTCGGCGGTGAATACCCGCAGGTTGTCAGTGCCGGTGCGCAGGTAGCCACAGCTGGCGATCAATGGGTTGTTGACGGAGTGGCCGTTGCGGGTGGCGGCGGTGCGGGCCAGCACCGAGGCCTGCACGCCGGCGCCGCTGCACACGCCGCCATGCTCGGCGGCCTCCAGCGCGGCCATGTCGGCGATGCGCTGCAGCTTGCGTTGTTCCAGGTACAGGCGCCCGCTGTCGACGGTGAGCAGCATGAATAGCAGGGCCAGGCCAAGGGTCAGTGCGGCCATCAGGCCGATCGCGCCGCGTTGGCGCACTGCGGGATGGGGAACCACGGGCACTCCTTTGCCGGCCTGTGGCCTGGCAGCGCGGCGGCGGTGCAGGGAGTGTAGTCAAGCTGATGGCAAGTTGCCTTGATTGGGGTATAGGTCGTGGACTGTCTGTAACGGCCTATCGCCGGGAAGCCGGCTCCCACAGGTGTGACGCATCTCCGCAGTGCGGCGCTGTACCTGTGGGAGCCGGCTTGCCGGCGATGGGGACAACGACTCACTCAGTGGGGTGGGTAGTTGCTCAATACCTGGGTCACGGTCTTCTGGATCGCGGCGTTGCGCTCCTGTGGGCTGGGCGGGTAGTTGTTCATGATCTGCTCGGCGCTGCCACGCCAGACCAGCTTGCCGTCTCGGCCATCGAACATGTCGACCTGGATGGTCGCCACCTTGTAGTCGACGCTGCGGGTCTCGTTGTACATCGGGCCGCCCCAGTAGCCCCCCCAATAACCGCCCCAGGCACCGCCGTAGTTGGTGGTGACCTGCTGCTGGCGGTCTTCGACGATCAGGTAGGCGCGCACTTTCACATCAGCTTTGGCGTTGCCCTGCACGGGGCGCAGGCCACGCTGGTCGAGCTGGCCGGCGACGGCCTGGCGGATGCGCTGCTCGGTGAGGTCGCTCTTGATCCGCGGGTCATCCGGCCGGTACTGCAGGCCGGGCTCCTGCCAGGCCCAGCTGCGGTAGGCGGCGAAATCGCGGCTGGCATCGAAATCCTGTTGGACGTTGTTGCTCGCACAGGCACCGAGCAGCAGCGCGAAGGACAGTACAACGAGACGTCGCAACATGATGGTTCTCCGTTAAAGGTTAACTGGGAGGATAGCCGCTCAGTGCCTTGCTCACTGATTCGCGCAGGGCGCTCTCGCGCTCGCGCGGCGAGTCCTTGTCGCTGCCGCTTTCGGCGCTGGCGCTCCACACCGGCTGGCCGTTGCGCGCGTCGAACAGGTCGATGCGCACCACCATGACCTCGACCTGGTAGGTGCGCACGATCGGTACGCTGCCATAGGCGCCGTAGCCGTTGCGGTAGCCGCCGTAGCCGACGCTGCCGTAGGGGTAGGGCCCGTAGTAGGGGTCGTAGCTGTCGTAGTCGCGCACCTGGCGCAGGCGCCGTTCCAGGCGGATGTCGGCGCTGACCAGCAAGTCTGGCGCGCCACCCCGGGCCGGGCGCAGGCCCTGTTGATCGAGGGCGCTGCTCACCGCGTCGGCCAGTTGGCCCGGTTCGCCGTTGACCAGGCCGATGGGCTGCTGGTTGTCGCGCCAGCTCCAGCTGCGGTAGCGGCCATAGTCGCGCGGTGGCGTCGGGTAGGCACTGGCATCGAAGGTGCTGGCGGCCTGGGGCGGGGCCGGCGGGATGGGGTTGCCACTGGCCACGTAGGGGTTGCTGCCTTGGCAGGCGGCCAGGGCGAAGGGCAAGAGGGCCAGGCAGAGCAAGCGGTACGGCATGGTTCCTCCTGGCCGTTGGGGTCAGTGCGGGCGGCAGATCCAGTGCAGGTAGCGGCCGAGCCCGGCGAAACTTGGGTGACGGCGGTGCGCCAGTTCCATTTCCAGCAGGTCGAGCAACTCGGCCTTGTCCTGGAATTCCTTGGGCATGTAGTCGTGGAACACGCGCACGCCACTTTCGCTTTCGACCTGCCACAGAGGTTCAAGTTGCGCCCGCAATTGGCGCGGATCAAGTGGTTTTTGTGGGGTCAGGCTCTGCTTTTCACCGGCCAGGCGGTTGCTGCGCAACTTGCGGAAATGGCCCTTGAGCAGGTTGCGGTAAACCAGCGCGTCGCGGTTGTAGAACGCCAGCGACAGCCAGCCGCCGGGGGCGGTCAGCTGGTGCAGGACCGGCAGGATGCTTTCGGGTTCGGCCAGCCATTCCAGCACGGCGTGGCACAGTACCAGGTCGTAGGGTTCGGTCAGCTGGCCGAGCAGGTCCTGCCACGGCGCCTGGATGAAGGTGGCCTGCACGCCAGCCTCGGCGAAGCGGCTACGGGCACCTTCGAGCATCGGCTCGGCGGGCTCGGCGAGGGTCAATTGGTGGCCGCGCTGGGCCAGCCACAGGGCCATGTGGCCCAGGCCGGCGCCGATGTCGAGGATGCGCAGCGGGCGGTCGGGCAGGGCGTCGGCCAGGTCGGCCTGGAGTACTGCCAGGCGGATCGCGCCCTTGGCGCCACCGTAGATCTTCTCGGCGAAGCGGGTGGCCAGTTCATCGAAGTGACGGTCGTTCATTTGCCGAAGCGCCTCTCGCTGTCGGCCAGCTTGGCCCGTACCACTTCGTTCATGTCCAGGCCCAGCTCGCTGCACAGCAGCAACAGGTAGAGGACGATGTCGCCGACTTCCTGGCCGGCATGGGCGAGCTGCTCCGGGGGCAACTGGCGTGACTGGTCTTCACTCAGCCATTGGAAGATTTCCACCAGTTCGGCCATTTCCACGCTGGCGGCCATGGCCAGGTTCTTCGGGCTGTGGAAGCCGCGCCAGTCGTTGGTGTCGCGGATCCGGTGCAGGCGTTCGGTCAGTTCTTGCAGGTTCATCGGGGCTCTCCTCGTGGCGCATAGCTTCCGGCGAGGTCGACGGTAAAGCAAGTGACATCAGTGGTGGCCTCATCGCGGGGCAAGCCCGCTCCCACGAGATGGACTGCCCCCAAGGGTTGGATTGGTGTCCAACTTTTTGGTGCAGTCCAAGAAGAAGCGTGGGAGCGGCGGTGCGCCGATGCGACTTGCCCCGCGATGATCAGAGTGAACGCCAGCGCCCCACCATGTGCAGCAGTCCGCCATGCCCATCCAACCGCAGCTCGCCCGTTGGCGCCGCGGCACTGGCGCTGAGTACCACTTCCGACGGCAAGCGCACCGGCTTGTGGAAATCCACTTCGAAGCCGTAGCCGGCCTTCGGCAGATGGCCCTGCAGCGCCGCCAGTGCCATGGCCTTGCTCCACATGCCGTGGGCAATGGCCCTGGGGAACCCGAACAGGCGCGCGCTGGCCGCGCTCAGGTGGATCGGGTTGTAGTCACCGCACACCCGGGCGTAGCGCCGGCCGATATCGCTGTCGGCGTACCAGCGGGTGGCCTCGGGCAGCTCGGCCGGTTCGGTTTCGCTGGCCGGCTGTGCGGCGCTGTCGAGTTTCAGCCCGCGTACCAGCATGCGGCTGGTCTCGCGCCAGAGCAGGCCCAGGCCATCCTCGGCCTCGGTGATCAGGTCGAAAGTGCCGCCTTTCTCGTGCGCCTGCAGGTTCTGTGCATGCACGGCGAAGCGCAGCCCGTCGATGCCGCCGAGCGGGCGCAGCACTTCGATACTGTTGTGCAGATGCACCATGCCCAGCAGCGGGAAGGGGAAGGCGTTGGCGGTCAGCAGTTGCAACTGCAGGGTGAAGGCCATGATGTGCGGGTAGGTACCCGGCAGGCGGCCATCGTCGGGGAAGTGACAGAGCCTGCGGTAGGCCGTCAGGTGGTTCGGATCGACCCGCAGGAAGCAGCGCAAGCCTTGCTCGGGGAGCTGCGTGGCGCTGATCTTGCGTTTGCGCAGGGCGCGCAGGTACAGGTTGGCCCGTGCGTCGGGGCTGTGCAGGTCATGCCAGGTCAAGGTCATGTCAGGCTCCTATCAGTGCCTGCCCGCAAACGCGCAGGACCTGGCCGTTGACCGTCCCCGAGCCCGGCTGGCTGAGCCAGGCGATGGCTTCGGCGACATCCTGCGGCAACCCGCCCTGGCCCAGCGAGCTCAGGCGCCGCCCGGCCTCGCGCAGGCCCATGGGCATGGCGGCGGTCATGTGGGTTTCGATGAACCCGGGGGCCACTGCGTTGATGCTGGCGCCGTGCTTGGCCAGTGTCGGTGCCCAGGCCTGGGCAAAACCGATCAGCCCGGCCTTGCTCGCAGCGTAGTTGGCCTGGCCACGGTTGCCGGCGATGCCGCTCACCGAGGCGAGCAGGGTGATGCGTGCGCCATCGTGCAGCTTGCCGGCCTCCAGCAGCGCCTGGGTGAGCACCTGCGGCGCCTTGAGGTTGACCGCCAGCACCGCGTCCCAGTATTCCGGGGTCATGTTGGCGAGGGTCTTGTCGCGGGTGATGCCGGCGTTGTGCACGAGGATATCGAGGCCATCGGGCAGCGCCTCGACCAGTTGCGTGGCGGCGTCGGCGGCGCAGATGTCCAGGGCCAGGGCACGGCCGCCCAGGCGCTCGGCGAGGGCGTCGAGGTCCTTTTGCGCCTGGGGCACGTCGAGCAGGGTCACCTCGGCGCCATCACGGGCCAGGGTTTCGGCGATGGCCGCGCCGATACCACGGGCGGCGCCGGTGACCAGGGCCCGGCGCCCGGCGAGCGGGCGGGTCCAGTCACCGACCTGGGCGGCGCAGGCACTCAGGTGCAGGACCTGGCCGCTGATGAACGCGCTTTTGGGCGAAAGGAAGAAGCGCAGCGCACCCTCCAGCTGGTCCTCGGCATCGGCGCCGACATACAGCAGATTGGCGGTGGCGCCATTGCGCAGCTCCTTGCCCAACGAACGGCTGAAGCCCTCAAGGGCACGCTGGGCCACGCTGGCCTGCGGGTCGTCGGTGGCCTGCGGGGGGCGGCCGAGGATCACCACGTGGGCGCAAGGCGCCAGGCTGCGCAGCAGCGGTTGGAAGAATTCGCGCAATTGCTTGAGCTGGTCGCTGTCGGCCAGCGCGCTGGCATCGAACACCAGCGCCTTGGGTTTTGGCCCAAGGCCGGCGACCCAGGCCGGCGATTGCAGGCTGTCGTCATTGAAGCTGTAGCATTCGGCGGTCAGGCGCGGGGCAATGCTCTCTACCTGCCTGGCCAGCGGCCCGCCGCCCAGCACCAGGGCACCTTCCACCGGGCGCAGGCGGCCTGGCTGCCAGCGTTCCAGCGGGGCCGGACGTGGTAGGCCGAGGGCATCGACCAGGCGCCGGCCGAGGTTGGAGTTGGCGAAGCCGAGATAGCGGTCACTCATGTACGGATCTCCCTGAAGGCAAGCATGCAAGTGTGGACCATGTTTGTGGCAGGGGCGTTCGACCGGGCGAAAAGAACTACGCTTACGGATCTATTTGCTTCTGGAGGTACAGGCATGCGTTCAACTCGCCGGGTCGCGATCCTGGGTGGTAACCGGATTCCCTTCGCACGCTCCAATGGCGCCTACGCTCGGGCCAGCAACCAGGCGATGCTGACGGCGGCGCTGGAGGGCCTGATCGAGCGTTACCGGCTGCACGGCCTGTGCCTCGGTGAAGTGGCGGCGGGGGCGGTGCTCAAGCATTCCCACGACATGAACCTGACCCGCGAATGCGTGCTCGGCTCGCGCCTGTCGCCGTGCACCCCGGCCTACGATATCCAGCAGGCCTGCGGCACGGGGCTGGAGGCAGCGTTGCTGGTCGCCAACAAGATTGCCCTGGGGCAGATCGACAGCGGCATTGCCGGCGGCGTCGACACCACCTCCGATGCACCGATCGCGGTCAACGAGGGCCTGCGCCAGATCCTCCTGCAGGCCCACCGTGGCCGAACGCTGGGCGAACGCCTCAAGCCCTTCCTGAAGTTGCGCCCACGGCACTTGAAACCCGCACTGCCGCGCAACGGCGAACCGCGTACCGGGCTGTCGATGGGTGAGCATTGCGAACGCATGGCGCAGCTTTGGCACATTGAGCGGGCTGCGCAGGATGAACTCGCGCTCGAGAGCCACCAGCACCTGGCCGCCGCCTACGCCGAAGGCTGGCACGACGACCTGCTGACGCCCTACCTGGGCCTGACCCGCGACAACAACTTGCGCCCCGACCTCACTCTGGAACAGCTGGCCAAGCTCGAGCCGGTGTTCGACCGCAGCGGCCAGGGCAGCCTGACGCCGGGCAACTCCACGCCGCTGACCGATGGCGCCTCCCTGGTGCTGCTGGGCAGTGATGACTGGGCGCAGGCCCATGGCCTGGAAGTGCTGGCGTATCTGGTCGATGGCGAGAACGCCGCCGTGGATTTTGTTCACGGCCAGGAGGGCCTGCTGATGGCGCCGGTGTATGCGGTGCCGCGGCTGCTGGCGCGCAACGGCCTGACCCTGCAGGACTTCGATTTCTACGAGATCCATGAAGCCTTCGCCGCGCAGGTGCTGTGCACGCTCAAGGCCTGGGAGGACGCCGAATACTGCCGCACGCGCCTGGGGCTGGACGCACCGCTTGGGGCCATCGACCGCAGCAAGCTCAATGTGAAGGGCAGCTCGCTGGCCGCCGGGCATCCGTTCGCGGCGACCGGCGGGCGCATCCTGGCCAACATGGCCAAGCTGTTGGCCGGGCGCGGTAAAGGGCGTGGGCTGATTTCGATCTGCGCGGCGGGCGGGCAAGGGGTGACGGCTATTGTCGAGCGCTAAGCCGGCGCGGGGCTGTTAGTCTTGTCCGATCAGCAACAACAGGCCTTGCCATGCCGACTGTCGGACAGACCCGCGCTCCGCGCCCCATCCCCGTCCTGGACCATCTGCCCAGGCCACTCTACGCCCGTGCCGAAAGCCTCGGCGCCGGCTCCTGGACCACGCGCCACCAGCATGACTGGGTGCAGTTTTCCTATGCCATCAGCGGCGTGCTTGGCGTTTATACCCATGACGGCAGCTACTTCGCCCCGCCGCAGTGGGGGGTGTGGATACCGGCGGGGGCCGAGCACGAGGTGGTGACTTCGATGCAGGCCGAGATGCGCAGCCTGTACGTGCGCCGCGATGCCTGCCCCTGGGCCACGCAGGAGTGCCGGGTGCTGGAGGTGACACCGCTGGCGCGGGAGCTGATCAAGCAGTTTTGCACCTTTGCCGTGGACTACCCCGAAGGGGACAGTGCCGAGGCACGCCTGGTGGCGGTGCTGCTCGACCAGCTGCGCAACTTGCCGCAAGTCGCGTTCTCCCTGCCGTTGCCCCGCCATCCCGGCCTGCTGGCGCTGTGCAACGGGCTGATTGCCGCGCCCGATCAGCCGCAGACCTTGCAGCAATGGGCCGTGCAGTTGGGGGTGTCGGAGAAGACCTTGATGCGCCTGTTCCAGCGTGAGACGGGGTTGAGTTTTCGCAACTGGCGCCAGCGCATGCGTCTGCTGTCATCGCTGGCGCTGCTGGAGGCGGGGGAGAGTGTGACGGATGCGGCGTTGGGGTGTGGCTATGACTCCACGTCGGCCTTTATTGCGGCGTTCAAGCAGTTGTTCGGGGCGACGCCGGGGGAGTTGAGGCTCTGAAACCATCGCGGGGCAAGCCCGCTCCCACGCTGCCCCCAAGGGTTGAATTGGTTTCCAACTTTTTGGGGGCAGTCGAACGTGGGAGCGGGCTTGCCCCGCGATGCGGTCAGGTGCGGAAGCGCCGCACCAAGGCATCCAGCTCGTTGGACAGCCCGGCCAGGCTCTCGGAGTCCTGGCGCGCGGCCTGGGCCAGCTCGGCCACCAACTGCGCATCGCCATGGATCTGGCTGATGTGCCGGTTGATGTCCTCGGCCACCTGGTGCTGCTCTTCGGCGGCGGTGGCGATCTGGGTGTTCATGTCGCGGATCACATCCACCGATTCGCGGATCTGGCCGAAGCTGTCGCGGGCCAGGCCGATGCGGCTGACCGACTGCTGCGACACCTCGATGCTGGCGTGCATCTGTTCGGCCACTTCGGCGGTGCGGCTGGCCAGGTTGCCAAGCAGGCCGTCGATTTCGGCGGTGGAGTCGGCGGTGCGCTTGGCCAGGGCGCGGACTTCGTCGGCGACCACGGCAAAACCACGGCCCTGCTCGCCGGCGCGGGCGGCTTCGATGGCGGCATTGAGCGCCAGCAGGTTGGTCTGCTCGGCGATCGAGCGGATGGTGCCGAGGATCGACTGGATGGCATTGCTGTCGCGTTCCAGTTGCTGGATCGACTGCGCCGACTGCTCGATTTCACGGCTCAGGCGGTCGACGCTCTGCACCGCGGCGTCGATCTGCTGCTGGCCGTCGCGGGCCTGCTGCTGGCCGCTGTCGGCCGACTGCGCGGCCTGGCTGCACGAACGCGCCACTTCGTTGGCGGTGGCGACCATTTCGTGGAAGGCGGTCGAGACCATGTCCACCGCTTCGCGCTGGCGCCCGGCGGCTTCGCTCATGTCGGCGGAGACCCGGGTCGAGCTGCTGGAGGTGCTGAGGATCTTGCTGGCCGCCGCGCCGATGTGCTGGATCAGGCTGCGAATGGCGCCGAGGAACTGGTTGAACCAGCTGGCCAGTTGCGCGGTTTCATCGCGGCCGCGGATTTCCAGGCTGCGGGTCAGGTCGCCTTCGCCCTGGGCGATGTCTTCCAGGCCATGGGTGACGCTGTTGATCGGGCGCACGATGAGCTTGGCGAAAGCCGCGCCGACCACCGCGAACACGGCGGCGAGGATCAGCGCCACGGCGCCGATCAGCCAGGTCAGGCGGGTGGTGGTCTGCATCACTTCGCTTTCGTGGATCAGGCCGATGAAGGTCCAGCCCAGTCGCTCGTCAGGGTAGACGTTGGCCATGAAGCGCTCGCCGTTGATCTCGACCTCGACCAGGCCTTTGCCGGCCTTGGCCAGGTCGGCGTAGCCATCGCCAAAGCTGGAAAGCTGCTTGAAGTTGTGGCTGGCGTCGCGCGGATCGACCATCACGTTGCCGTTGTTTTCCATCAGGATCAGGTAGCCGCTTTCGCCCAGCTTGATCTGCTTGACGATCTCGGTCAGGCCCTTGAGCGACACATCGATGTTGACCACGCCACCCGGGTTGCCCAGCTGGTTGGCCACGGCGCGCACGGTGCTGACCAGTACGGCGTCGTCACCGGCCCAGTAGTAAGGCGCGGTACGCAGGGTCTTGCCAGGGTTGGCCATGGCGGCCTGGTACCAGGGGCGGGTGCGCGGGTCGTAGTTGGCCATTTTCGGATCGCCGGGCCAGAACGCGTAGCCGCCGTCCTTCAGGCCATAGGACACATAGGCGTAGTCCGGGTGGCTCTGGGCCAGGCGGCTGAACAGGTCGAACAGGACCTTGTCCTGCTCGCCGGGGGCAATGTTGGCGGCATCGGCGCTGATGTGCTTTTTCACATTGTCGGCGCTGGCGGCCACCAACGGCTGCGCGGCGAGGTAATCGACGTTCTGGGTGATGCCCTGGAAGAACAGGTTCATGGCGTTGCCGACCTGGCGGATTTCCCGGCTGCTGTTGTCGAGGAAATCATCGCGGGCTTCACCGCGCAGGTTGACCACCACCAGGGTGGCGACGATGACGATGGGCAGGCCGGCAATGACGGCGAACGCCCAGGTCAGTTTTTGCTTGATGTTCATCCACGCTCCCAGATTATTTTTTTCGATACACGAGGCAGGTACTCAGGGCATCGGCAGCGTCTGGGTTTCTTGAAGGGAAATGCCCGTATTTATTGGATGAAACGGGTGTTTGAGGGGGATTCGGTCGGCTCAAGGCTAATATGGCATACCAAGAGCGGCGATTGAGTCGAAAGGAGTGCATGGGAGCGGCGCACCGACGCTCCCACTGTTATGCGGGCCTGGGTTCAGTGGCAGCAACCATTGGCCAGGTCCTTGAGGATCGGGCAATCCGGGCGGTCGTCGCCCTGGCAGTGGGCGACCAGCTCACCGAGGGTATCGCGCAGGCTGACCAGCTCTTCGATACGCCGGTTGAGCGCATCGATGTGCTGGGTGGCCAGCGCCTTCACGTCGGCGCTGGCGCGTTGCCGGTCCTGCCACAGGGTCAACAGTTTTGCCACTTCATCCAGCGAAAAGCCCAGGTCACGCGAGCGCTTGATGAACGCCAGGCTGTGCAGGTCTTCCGGGCCGTAGAGACGGTAGCCGCTGTCGCTGCGCATGGCCGGGCGCAGCAGGCCGATGGACTCGTAGTAGCGGATCATCTTGGCGCTGAGCCCGCTGTGGCGGGCGGCCTGGCCGATGTTCATGGCGCCTCCTGGTCGGTGCCGGTGGGTTTCCAGGTTTTCAGCCACAAGGCATTGCTGACCACACTGACGCTGGACAGGGCCATGGCGGCGCCGGCCAGCACCGGGTTGAGGTAGCCGAAGGCTGCCAGGGGGATGCCGACCAGGTTGTAGATGAAGGCCCAGAACAGGTTCTGGCGGATCTTGGCGTAGGTCTTGCGGCTGATCTCCAGTGCGGCGGGCACCAGGCGCGGGTCGCCGCGCATCAGGGTGATGCCGGCGGCCTGCATGGCCACGTCGGTACCACCGCCCATGGCGATGCCGATGTCGGCGGCGGCCAGGGCGGGGGCGTCGTTGATGCCGTCGCCGACCATGGCCACCACGCCATCCTGCTTGAGCCTGGCCACGGTGGCGGCCTTGTCGGCCGGCAGCACTTCGGCATGCACATCGTCGATGCCCAGGGCGTCGGCGACGACCTTGGCGCTGCCCCGGTTGTCGCCGGTCAGCAGGTGGCTGCTGATGCCACGGGCGTGCAGGGCGTCGATGGCCTGGGCAGCGCCGGGCTTGAGGCTGTCGCCGAAGGCGAACAGGCCCAGCACGCGGGGTTGGCTGCCCCGTTCGATCAACCAGGACAGGGTGCGGCCCTCGGCCTCCCAGGCCTGGGCACTGGCCGCCAGCCCACCGGGCTGCAGTTGGCTTTCATCGAGCAGGCGGCGGTTGCCCAGCGCCAGGTCGCGGCCGCCCACCAGGCCGGCGATACCGCGGCCGGTCAGGGACTGGCTGTCATTCACCTGCGGTACATCCAGGCCTTGCTCGGCGCAGGCGTCGAGTACCGCTTTGGCCAAGGGGTGTTCACTGCCGCGTTGCAAGGCCCCGGCCAGGCGCAGGAGTTCACCCTTGTCGCCACTGGCCGCCTGGCTGTGGACGATGCGTGGGCTGCCGGAGGTCAGGGTGCCAGTCTTGTCGAATACCACGCGGTTGACCGCATGGGCGCGCTCCAGCGCTTCGGCGTCCTTGATCAGGATGCCGTGGCGGGCAGCGACACCGGTGCCGGCCATGATCGCGGCGGGCGTTGCCAGGCCAAGGGCGCAGGGGCAGGCGATCACCAGCACGGCGACGGCGTTGATCAGCGCGGTTTCCAGCGGCGCGCCGGCCAGCCACCAGCCCACCAGGGTGAGCAGCGCCAGCACCAGCACGGCGGGGACGAATACCTGGCTGACCCGGTCGACCAGTTTCTGGATCGGTGCCTTGGCTGCCTGGGCATCCTCGACCAGGCGGATGATGCGCGCCAGCACGGTTTCGGTACCCAGGGCGCGGGTCTGCACCAGCAGCCGGCCCTCGCCGTTGATGGCGCCGCCGGTGACTGTATCGCCGGGTTGTTTGGGCACGGGCAGGCTTTCGCCGCTGATCAGCGCTTCGTCGGCATGGCTGCTGCCCTCGAGCACTTCGCCGTCGACCGGGAAGCGCTCGCCAGGTTTGACCAGCACCAGGTCGCCCAGGCGCAACTGGCTGATCGCCACGTCTTCTTCATGGCCATCGACTACCCGCAGCGCTCGCTCCGGGCGCAGTGCTTCCAGGGCGCGGATGGCGCTGGCAGTCTGGCGCTTGGCGCGGCTTTCCAGGTATTTGCCGAGCAGTACCAGGGCAATCACCACCGCCGAGGCTTCGAAATACAGGTGCGGCTCCATGCCGGCATGGGCATTGGCCCATTGGTACAGGCTCAGGCCGTAACCGGCGCTGGTGCCGAGGGCGACCAGCAGGTCCATGTTGCCGGCCCCGGCGCGCACGGCCTTCCAGGCGGCGACGTAGAAGCGTGCACCGAGGATGAACTGCACCGGAGTGGCCAGCAGGAACTGCGCCCAGGCCGGCAGCATCCAGTGCAGGCCGAACGGCTGCACCAGCATCGGCAGCACCAATGGCAGCGCCAGCAGCAGGGCGGCACCGACGGCCAGGCGTTCGTTGCGCAAGCGGTGTTGTGCCAGGGCCAGGTCATCGTGCGCGGTGCGTGGCAGGGTGGCGCTGTAGCCGGCTTGCTCGACCGCGGCGATCAGCGCGGCGTCATCGACGGCCTGCAGCACTTCGAGGTGGGCGCGTTCGCTGGCCAGGTTGACGCTGATCTGCTCGACCCCCGGCACTTTGCCGAGGGCGCGCTCGACACGGCCCACGCAACTGGCGCAGGTCATGCCGCCTATCTGCAGTTCGAGGGTGCGGGTGGGCACGCTGTAGCCCGCCTCGCGCACCGCGTCGACCAGCGCCGGCAGGCTGTCGGCCGGGGCCTGGACCCGGGCCTGTTCGGTGGCGAGGTTGACGCTGACCTGTTCTGCGCCGGTGACCTTGCGCAGGGCGCGCTCGACCCGACCTGCGCAGCTGGCGCAGGTCATGCCGGCGATCGGCAGGTCGAAGGTGGTGGATGCGGACATGGCTCTTTCCTCCGTGGACAAGCCAGCAGCATCAACCTTGCCATGCTGGCAAGGTCAATAGCCCAGGCTGGCTCGCTTGAGCACCAGGCCACTGTGCCCCATGGCAATGCGGTATTTGTTGATCTGGCCCGCCTGCAACGTCAGGCGCGTGCTGCGTTGGTCCTCGATGCCGGGGGCGCAACCGGGGCTCTGCCCGGGTAACAGGCGCAGGCGCACATCGATCGGACCGGCGGGCAGGTTGAAGGAGGTCGACTGCTCCTGGAACAACCGGCCGGACAACTGATCGTTGAGGTAGATGCCGATCTCGCAACTGGTGGCCACTTCCAGGCGCTCCCGGGAAATGATCAGCACGCTGTAGTCCGAATTGCCCTCGGCGCTGGCCGGTGGCACCGTGGCCAGCGCGCCCAGCAATCCGGCGAGGGTCAGTGCGGTCCTGATCATGAAGAATCTCCTGCTGGCAAAAACGTCAAAGGCGCAGCTTGGCCGAGCCGCGCGCAGATTTCCAGCCCGGCCGTTGCAGGCAGAACTTGACCTTGCCCCGAGGGCAAGGCTGAGACTGCGAAAAACCCTGAAGGAGGCAACCTCGATGCAAGTGTTCAATGTACAAGGCATGACCTGCGGCCATTGTGTGAAGGGCGTAACCCGGGCGGTGCAGGCGCAGGATGCGGCGGCGCGGGTGGAGGTGGACCTGGCGGCGCGGCAGGTGCGGGTGGAGAGTGCACTGGCTGCCGAGCAGATCATTGCGGCGATCCGCGAAGAAGGCTACCAGGCCGAGGTGGCCTGACGGCTGCCAGGGGGCGTTCGACGCCCCCAATTATTACAAAGGTTTTCAACGTTGGATGATCCACAGCAGGTAGACTAACGCACTTGCTTAGCCTGCTATGGATTCTTCATGAACCTGCGAACCTTGCTGATCCTCGGCGCCCTCAGTGCGTTCGGGCCTTTGGCGATCGACTTCTACCTGCCTGCCTTCCCCGCCATGGCGCACGGTTTCGCTACCGACGAAAAGCACGTGCAGACCACCCTGGCGGCCTACTTCCTCGGTCTCTCGCTGGGCCAGCTGGCCTACGGCCCGGTGGCCGACCGCTTTGGCCGACGCATCCCGCTGTTGTTCGGGGTCGGCCTGTTCACCGTGGCGTCGCTGGCCTGTGCCTACGCGCCCACCCTCGACAGCCTTATCGTGGCGCGCTTCGTCCAGGCACTGGGTGGCTGCGCCGGCATGGTGCTGTCGCGGGCGATCGTCAGTGACAAGTGCGATGCTGTGGCGTCGGCCAAGGTGTTCTCGCAGTTGATGCTGGTGATGGGGCTCGCGCCGATCCTGGCGCCGATGCTAGGTGGCGTGCTGGTGAACGTGGCCGGCTGGCAATCGATCTTCCTTGCCTTGAGCCTGTTCAGCGGCGTGTGCTTGCTGGCCGTTGGCCTGGGCTTGCCGGAAAGCCTGCCGACGCATGTGCCGCGCCAACCCTTGTCTGGCGCCTTGCGCCAATACCTGCGGTTACTGGCCGACCGGGCTTTTGTTGGCCATGCGCTGACCGGTGGCATCGCCATTGCCGGGATGTTCGCCTACATCGCCGGTTCGCCGTTCGTGTTCATCAAGCTCTACGGCGTGCCGCCGGAGCACTATGGCTGGCTGTTCGGTAGCAACGCCGCAGGGTTCATTCTCATGGCCCAGGTCAATGCCCGCTTGTTGGCCAAGCGTGGCCCCGCCTTCCTGCTGGCCCGTGCGGTCTGGTTGTACCTGGCGGCTGCCTTGGTGCTGCTGGCGGTGGCGGCGCTGCACCCGGCCGCTCTGTGGCCGTTGCTGGTACCGCTGTTCGTGTGCATTTCCAGCCTGGGATGCATCATCCCCAACGCCTCGGCCTGCGCCATGAGCGGGCAGGGTGCGCGGGCCGGCAGTGCTTCGGCATTGATGGGCTGCCTGCAGTTCAGCGTCGCCGCTGGTGCGGCGGCGCTGGTTGGCGTGCTGCACGACGGCAGCGCGGTGCCCATGGCGTTGGTGATCAGCCTGTGCGGCGCACTGGTGGTCAGTGTCGCAGTGCTGACCCGGCGCTTGCAGGCCAGGCGCTCGGCGTGAGTGGGTGGGGGGCATTGAGCCGCGTTTCCAGTAGGGCGACGAAGGCACGCGCTTCGCTTTCGCTGCGAAAGCTCACGACGTGCTGATCGAGCTGGACCTGCCACGGGCAATTGGGGTTTCGGTTCGACGCACAGACGACAATCTTCATCGCGATCCACCTCCAGTGAGCGAGCGCCGATGAAGTTTAGCGCCGCTAAAGGCGCTCGCCATGACCGACATCATTACCCGGACTGACGGTCATGGCGGGCAGGAGCGGGGAAGCTTTCTGGTTTGATACGCGAAAGTTATGTAGGGAACTGTCGGTATTGTCGGGCGGTACAACTGGGGCGCAAAGCCGTTGCAGGCTTTGGGCGCTGTTGCACGGGGGAAAGGGCTTTGCCAAGTGCCTGTCGCCGACCGTGAGCGCCAGGTGCCCCCCTGCGGCTGGGCTCCAGCAGGGGCAGGGCGCGTGCTTTCACGCGGCTTATACTGCTCCCGGCAGCCAGTGCCAGCCAGAGATACTTCCCTGCCAGAAGGGCGAACCGCGCTCAGGGATGCGCAGGGGTATCGCACCATTCGCCGATCATTCATCGACACCCTCGTCTGGGCCACCTTGATGAGACCGGCAGGTTCGCGCTGGTTTTTCAGACGAGAACTTTCAGGGAGCAGGTTGATGAATGCAGTCCACAGTATCAGCCAGGCCGCCGGCCTGATGGCAGACCCCAAACGCAGTGCCATGTTGTGGGCACTGATCGATGGTACTCCGCGTGCGGCGGACGAGCTGGCGAGCATGACCAGCCTGAGCGCCTCCTCGGCCTGTTCGCACCTGACCCTGCTGGCCGGCGCGGGTTTGCTGCGGCTGGAAATTCGCGGGCGCAAACGCTTCTATCGTCTTGCCAACCCGGAGGTGATCGCGGCGGTGGAGGCGTTGGCCAGCGTGCAGCTGGAGAGCCGTGCAGGAGCCCACGCCGGCACGCCACTGCAGATACCGCTGGCCATGCGCAAGGCGCGCCTGTGCGGCGATCACCTGGGCGGCGAAGTGGTCGCCGAGCTGTACCAGCGCCTGCTTGCCGCCGGATGGCTGGAAGGCAGCGAGCAGTATCTGTTCGTGAGCCAGGACGGCCGGCAACGGCTGCAGGCGATAGGGCTTTACATCGATGCGCTGGCACATGGGCAGCCACGTGATTGTGTGATCTGCCATTGCAGCGAATGGAGCGATCAGGGGCCGCACCTTGGCGGTAGCCTGGGGCAGGCCCTGCTCAAGCTGTTCGTGCAGTCGGGCTGGGTGCGTGAGCAGGAAGGCAGCCGGGCGGTGAATATTACCCCGCTCGGCTTTCAGCAGATCAACGCTATCGCCAGCCTTCCTGCCCGGCAGGTGGGTTAGCGTACCAGGCGGGCGTCCAGGCTGTTCTGCGCCAGGCGGCGAGCCTGGTCCTCGGTCATGCCCAGGTGCTGGTGCAGGGCGTGGAAGTTTTCGGTGACGTAGCCGCCGAAATAGGCCGGGTCGTCGGAATTGACCGTGACCTTCACGCCGCGCTCGAGCATGTCGAGGATGTTGTGCTGGCTCATGTGGTCGAACACGCACAGCTTGGTGTTGGACAGCGGGCAGACGGTCAGCGGGATCTGTTCGTCGATGATGCGCTGCATCAGGCGCTCATCTTCAATGGCACGTACGCCATGGTCGATGCGCTTGATCTGGAGCAGGTCGAGGGCTTCCCAGATGTACTCGGGCGGGCCTTCCTCGCCGGCATGGGCCACGGCCACGAAGCCTTCGCTGCGGGCGCGGTCGAACACACGCTGGAACTTGCTTGGCGGGTGGCCTTGCTCCGAGCTGTCCAGGCCCACGGCGATGAAGGCGTCGCGGAACGGCAGGGCCATGTCGAGGGTCTTCTGCGCTTCGTCTTCGCTCAGGTGGCGCAGGAAACTGAGGATCAGGCCGCTGCTGATGCCCAGTTGCTGGCGGCCATCCTTGAGCGCCTGGTCGATGCCGCGCAGTACCACTTCGAAGGGGATGCCGCGGTCGGTGTGGGTCTGCGGGTCGAAGAAGGGTTCGGTATGGATGACGTTCTGCGCCTTGCAGCGTTGCAGGTAGGCCCAGGTCAGGTCATAGAAGTCCTGCTCGGTGCGCAGTACGTCGGCGCCCTGGTAATAGAGGTCGAGGAATTCCTGCAGGTTGTTGAAGGCGTAGGCGCTGCGCAGGGTTTCCACATCCGCCCAGGGCAGGGCGATCTTGTTGCGCTCAGCCAGGGCGAACAGCAGTTCGGGCTCCAGCGAGCCCTCCAGGTGCATGTGCAGTTCCGCCTTGGGTAGGGCGTTCAGCCAGTCATACATGTGTGCAATCTCGATCAGGTACGGTTGGCCGCTATTCTACAGGGCCCGGCCGGGCAATGCGCCCACCGGGCCTGCATCGCCCGGGGCTTACCAGATAAGTGCTTCACCCTTGTAGTTGATGAAGCGCAGGCCGCCGTTGCCGCTTTGGGCCTTGATCTGCTCCAGCATGCCGCGGGTGCTGGTGAGCACGTCGATCTCGGCGTTCTCGCCGCCCATGTCGGTCTTCACCCAGCCCGGGTGCATGGCCAGCACGCACAGGTCGGGGCGCTGCAGCTCGACCACGAAGCTGTTGATCATCGAATTGAGCGCAGCCTTGCTGGCCTTGTACAGGCAGATCTCGCCGCCGTCGGGGATGGTCACGCTGCCCAGGATAGAGCTCATGAACGCCAGCACGCCGGTGCCTTCACGCACTTGGTCGGCCAGGCGCCGGGCGACGCGGATCGGTGCCACGGCGTTGGTCATGAACAGGTCGCCGATCTGCGGCACCTGGACGCTCTCCAGGTCCTGCGGCAGCGGGCCCATTACGCCGGCGTTGACGAACACCAGGTCGAAGACCTCGCCGTGCAGCCGCTGTTTGAGGCCATCGAGCTGGGCGGTGTCGTTCATCTCCAGGCGCTCGATACGCACGCCCGGTACCTCGCCGAGGGCGCCGGGCTGCTGTGGATCACGTACGGTGGCGATGATGTTCCAGCCATCCTCGTGCAGGCGTTGTACCAGGCCCAGGCCGAGGCCTCGGGAGGCGCCGATAATCAGGGCGGTCTTGTTCGCGGTCATTGCGATGCTCCTTGATTGGGCGAAACGAGTGGCTGCTCGCCCCGCGGCAAAGTGTGGGCGCCCTCATGTGCACAGGGCGTGGATGAGGAGCATATCCCAGTACTGCGTCGCAGGCCTGTGCGACTGATGAGGTCTGTACAAAAAATGAACAGCTCGCTGCGAAGCCGATGGCATCAGGCTTTGGCAGACTGGCTCACGGGTTATCCACAGGCTGCTCCACAGTAATTGTGCGCAAGCAATATCGCGCTGAAACGCTGGTTTCAGCACATGCCGATGTTAAAGGCTGGGGATAACTCACCGGCTTTCAGTGACTTGGGTCACTGTCATACTGTTGTGATCAAAATATGATCAATGCGCTGAACCCCTTGAAGCACAAGGCCTAGGCAAGAATGCCCCAAGCTTATCCACAGGCGGGCCCACAGTAGTTGTGGGCAAGGCTCAGTGGCGTTCCAGCAGGATGCGTCCGCGGCTCAGGTCGGCCAGTTGTTGTTGCAGGGTGTGCTGGTGTATATCGCCCAGCGCGATATGCAGGTCGACGCCATTGGCGGTGAATTGCTCGTCCAGCACCAGGCCGTCTACCTCCGCCAGGCGCAGCTTGACCAGTGCCAGCTCACTGAAGGTACAGCTGCAGGTGAATTCGCTGCGCTGCACCAGCAGCCGTTTGGGGGCTTGCTGCAGGCATTTGTTGGCGCCGCCACCGTAAGCGCGGGCCAGGCCGCCGGTGCCCAGTTGGATGCCGCCGTACCAGCGGATCACCAGTACCACCACCTGGTCGCAATCCTGCGCCTCGATGGCGGCGAGGATAGGGCGCCCGGCGGTGCCACCGGGTTCGCCGTCGTCGCTGCTGCGGTACTGGCCACCGAGCTTCCAGGCCCAGCAGTTGTGGGTGGCCGCCAGGTCGCTGTGGCGTTCGATGAAGGCCATTGCCTCGGCGGGGCTGGCGATCGGGCCGGCCAGGGTGATGAAACGGCTCTTGCGGATTTCCTCGCGGAACTCGCAGAGGTCGAGCAGGGTAGAAGGCATAGGTCCGGGTCAGGCGGGCGCGTTGATACCGCAGCCTTTGAGAATGATGTGGATAAGATTGTTGCTCGCGTCTTCCATGTCCTGCTTGGTCAGGCGGCTGCGGCCGGTGACCTGGCAGATCTGGGTGGCGAAGTCGGCGTAGTGCTGGGTGCTGCCCCACAGCAGGAAGATCAGGTGCACGGGGTCGACCCGGTCCATCTTGCCGGCCTCCATCCAGGCCTGGAACACCGCAGCGCGGCCACGGAACCATTCGCGGTAGTCGGCGCTGAAGTATTCGGTGAGGCACTCGCCGCCGCTGATCACTTCCATGGCGAAGATCCGCGAGGCCTGCGGGTTGCGCCGGGAGAACTCCATCTTGGTGCGGATGTACTGGCTCAGTGCTTCGCCGGGGTCGTCGTCGACGCTCAAGGCGTTGAAGGTGCTGTCCCACAGCTCGATGATGTTGCTCAGCACCGCGATGTACAGGCCCAGCTTGTTGGTGAAGTAGTAGTGCAGGTTGGCCTTGGGCAGCCCGGCCTTGAGCGCGATGGTGTTCATGCTCGTGCCCTTGTAGCCGTGGCGGGCGAATTCGTCTTCGGCAGCCTGGATGATGGCCTGCTCGTTCTTCTGGCGGATGCGGCCGGCGGGCTTGCCCGAGGCGGGGGAGCGATGCGCAGGGACTTCTAGGGTCATGGACGATTCCGGACGGGTCGTTACGAATGTTCGACAGATTACCTGCCTGTGCCGAAGTGACAAGCATTTGCGGCCTGGATAAGTATCAACGTGTCGCAGCCAGGCTCTCGAGGAAGCTTTCCAGTACCAGGTTGGGACGTCGGCCTTTGCGCGTGACCCAGCTCAGGCCCAGGTCGTAGAAGCGTTGCGCAGGCTTGAGCGCGCGCAGGCGGCCCTGCTGTACCCAGAAGCTGGCGTAGTGGTCGGGCAGGTAGCCGATGAAGCGCCCGGTGAGGATCAGGAAGGCCATGCCTTCGCGGTCCGATGCGCTGGCGGTGCAGTGCAGTGCCTGGTAATGCGCCTGGATATCGGCGGGCAGGCGGAACGTCGGGGCGATGGCGTCCTGGCTGTTGAGGCGTTGGTCGTCGACCTGTTGGTCTTCGGCGTAGAACAGCGGGTGGCCGACCGCGCAATAAAGCAGCGAACGCTCGCTGTACAGCGGCTGGTACTCGAGCCCTGACAGCGGGCTGGTCTGCGGCACCACGCCGACGTGCAGGCTGCCGTCGAGCACGCCTTGTTCGACCTGGCTGGGGGCGATCATGCGGATCTGGATGCGCACGTCGGGGCCGCGGTCCTTCAGTTCGGCCAGGGCGTGGGTAATGCGCATGTGCGGCAAGGTCACCAGGTTGTCGGTGAGGCCGATGTTCAGCTCGCCGCGCAAATGCTGGTGCAGGCCGTTGACCTCGGTGCGGAACGATTCCAGGGCGCTGAGCAGCTGCAAGGCCGAGTGGTAGACCTCACGGCCCTCTTCGGTGAGCGAGAAACCGGCGCGCCCGCGCTGGCAGAGGCGCAGGCCCAGGCGCTGCTCGAGGTCGTTCATCTGCTGGCTGATCGCCGAGCGGCCAATACCCAGCACGTTCTCCGCCGCTGAGAAGCCGCCGCATTCCACCACGCTGCGGTAGATCTTCAGCAGACGAATATCGAAATCACTGACTTGGGCGAGGGGATCGGGGCGTCGGCTCATTTGTTTAGTTATCTGCTGACTGAAGATTAGAAATGTTGGGTTTTCCGGACTTTATCCCCGTGCGAATTTAGCTGCAACAACATCCATCGTTGCCTAATCGTCTTCCGAGGAACCGCCGATGAACATGCCCGAAACCGCCCATTCCGGCTTGGCCAGCCAGCTCAAGCTGGATGCCCACTGGATGCCCTACACCGCCAACCGCAACTTCCAGCGCGACCCGCGCCTGATCGTGGCGGCAGAAGGCAACTACCTGGTCGATGACAAGGGTCGCAAGATTTTCGACGCTTTGTCGGGGCTGTGGACCTGCGGCGCCGGGCATACCCGCAAGGAAATCGGCGACGCGGTGGCCCGCCAGGTGGCCACGCTCGACTACTCCCCGGCCTTCCAGTTCGGCCACCCGCTGTCGTTCCAGTTGGCCGAGAAAATCGCCAACCTGGTGCCAGGTGACCTGAACCACGTGTTCTACACCAACTCCGGCTCCGAATGCGCCGACACCGCGCTGAAGATGGTCCGTGCCTACTGGCGCCTGAAAGGCCAGGCCACCAAGACCAAGATCATCGGCCGTGCCCGTGGCTACCACGGTGTGAACATCGCCGGCACCAGCCTGGGCGGCGTCAACGGCAACCGCAAGATGTTCGGCCAGCTGCTGGACGTCGACCACCTGCCTCACACCGTGTTGCCGGTCAACGCCTTCAGCAAGGGCATGCCGGAGGAGGGCGGTATTGCCCTGGCCGACGAGATGCTCAAGCTGATCGAACTACACGATGCCTCGAACATAGCCGCGGTGATCGTCGAGCCACTGGCCGGTTCCGCCGGCGTGCTGCCGCCGCCGAAGGGTTACCTGAAGCGTCTGCGTGAGATCTGCACGCAGCACAACATCCTGCTGATCTTCGACGAAGTCATCACCGGCTTCGGCCGTATGGGCGCCATGACCGGTGCCGAGGCCTTCGGCGTGACCCCGGACCTGATGTGCATCGCCAAGCAGGTTACCAACGGCGCCATCCCGATGGGCGCGGTGATCGCCACTGGCGAGATCTACCAGACCTTCATGAACCAGCCGACCCCTGAGTACGCGGTGGAATTCCCCCACGGCTACACCTACTCGGCGCACCCGGTCGCCTGCGCCGCCGGTATCGCCGCGCTGGACCTGCTGCAGAAAGAGAATCTGGTGCAGTCGGCCGCCGAACTGGCGCCGCACTTCGAGAAGCTGCTGCACGGCGTGAAGGGCACCAAGAACATCGTTGATATCCGCAACTACGGCCTGGCCGGCGCGATCCAGATTGCCGCGCGTGACGGTGATGCCATCGTCCGTCCTTACGAGGCCGCGATGAAGCTGTGGCAAGCCGGCTTCTATGTGCGCTTCGGTGGCGACACCCTGCAGTTCGGGCCTACCTTCAATACCCAGCCGCAGGAGCTGGACCGCCTGTTCGACGCGGTGGGTGAAACCCTCAACAAAGTCGACTGATCTTTCTGATTCTGATGCCAGGCGCGTGAACGGCACGGGCCTGGCACTACCTTCTTTATCTGGAGTTCTGCATGAGCATTGTTCAGCACCTGATCCACGGCGAGCTGGTCACCAAGGGCGAACGCACCGCCGATGTCTTCAACCCGTCCACCGGCCAGGCCGTGCGCAAGGTCGAGCTGGCCAGCCGCGCCACCGTTCAGGAAGCCATCGATTCGGCCAAGGCCGCCTTCCCGGCCTGGCGCAATACCCCACCGGCCAAGCGCGCCCAGGTGATGTTCCGTTTCAAGCAGCTGCTTGAGCAAAACGAAGCGAAGATCTCGCAGATGATCAGCGAGGAGCACGGCAAGACGCTGGAAGATGCTGCGGGCGAACTGAAGCGCGGTATCGAGAACGTCGAGTTCGCCTGCGCTGCACCGGAAGTACTGAAGGGTGAGTACAGCCGCAACGTTGGCCCGAACATCGATGCATGGTCCGACTTCCAGCCGCTGGGCGTGGTGGCGGGTATCACCCCGTTCAACTTCCCGGCCATGGTGCCGCTGTGGATGTACCCGCTGGCCATCGCCTGTGGTAACGCATTCATCCTCAAACCGTCCGAGCGTGACCCGAGCTCTACCCTCTATATTGCCCAGCTGTTGCTGGAGGCCGGTCTGCCCAAGGGCATCCTCAATGTCGTGCATGGCGACAAGGAAGCGGTCGATGCGCTGATCGAAGCGCCGGAGGTGAAAGCCCTGAGCTTCGTCGGTTCGACCCCGATCGCCGAGTACATCTATGCCGAGGGAACCAAGCGTGGCAAGCGCGTCCAGGCCTTGGGCGGTGCGAAGAACCATGCCGTGCTGATGCCGGATGCCGACCTCGACAACGCGGTCAGCGCGCTGATGGGGGCTGCCTATGGTTCTTGCGGCGAGCGCTGCATGGCCATTTCGGTGGCCGTGTGTGTGGGTGACCAGGTGGCCGACGCCCTGATTGCCAAGCTCGAGCCACAGATCAAGGCGCTGAAGATCGGTGCCGGCACGTCCTGTGGCCTGGACATGGGGCCGCTGGTGACGGCTGCTGCCCGTGACAAGGTAGTGGGTTACATCGATGACGGTGTTGCTGCTGGTGCCAAGCTGGTGGTGGATGGCCGGGGCTTGCGTGTAACCGGTAATGAAGATGGTTACTTCGTGGGTGGCACCTTGTTCGACAAGGTGACCCCGGAGATGCGCATCTATAAAGAAGAGATCTTCGGCCCGGTGCTGTGCGTGGTGCGTGTGAACAGCCTGGAGCAGGCCATGCAGCTGATCAACGATCATGAGTATGGCAACGGGACCTGCATCTTCACCCGTGACGGTGAAGCGGCGCGTCTGTTCTGCGACGAGATCGAAGTGGGCATGGTAGGTGTCAACGTGCCGCTGCCAGTGCCGGTGGCCTATCACAGCTTTGGTGGTTGGAAACGTTCGCTGTTTGGTGACCTGCATGCTTACGGTCCGGATGGTGTGCGCTTCTATACCCGTCGCAAGGCGATCACCCAGCGTTGGCCGCAACGCGCAAGCCATGAGGCGTCGCAGTTCGCGTTCCCTAGCCTGTAAGGCGGTGGCTATATAAGAAGCGGGGAGGCCGGCAGGCCTCCCCGCTTTGTTTTCAGGTAGATGACACTTTCTTGAAATTAAAGGTTGACGGGGTTTCAGATCCCCTTATAATGCGCCCCACTTCCAGCGACAACGGAAC
>NZ_JAVYJF010000026.1:0-71351 GCF_032621715.1 Pseudomonas sp. zfem004
CCAAAATGCTGCGCTACCTTCCTGAAGCCATTGTTGCCTTCTAGGTAGGCGCTGATGGCTATGAGCTTGAAGCGCTCGGTGTACTTGCCCATAAATCCCCCAAGGGTTGGATTGGTGTCCAACTTCTTGGGGGCAGTCCAGATTCGACGCGATCCATGTGGGAGCCGGCTTGCCGGCGATGAGGCCATTGCAAGCAACGCAAGACCGTTGTGCCCTCACGCGCTCAATTGCGCTCACGCACCCAGAACAACGTAGCCCCGGCCACCGCCGCCGGCATCATCACCACGTTGACCCCAGGGATCATCAGCGCCAGGTAGGTGATGCCGCCAAAGCCCAGCGACTGCCAGCGCTTCTGGCGCAGCCAGGCCAGCATGTCCTGCCAGCTCATCTTGTTGTTGTCCGCC
This sequence comes from Pseudomonas sp. zfem004, assembly GCF_032621715.1. Lineage (NCBI taxonomy): Bacteria > Pseudomonadati > Pseudomonadota > Gammaproteobacteria > Pseudomonadales > Pseudomonadaceae > Pseudomonas > Pseudomonas sp. zfem004. The sequence goes on from NZ_JAVYJF010000026.1 coordinate 405, forward strand.
GGGTAGTCGATGTACTGGATCGCCATCATCCACACGCCGAACACCAGCCACAGCGGCGCGGCGACCACGTTGACCACCGGGATGAACGACAGGATGAACAGGCCGATGGCGCGCGGCAGGAAGTAACCGAGCTTGCGCATTTCACGGCCAAAGGTGCGTGGTACCATCGCCACCAGCTCGCCCCAGCTGAACGCCGGGAAGTTGTCCTGGCCGCGCACCACCACTTCGACTTTCTCGGCAAGGAAGCCATTGAACGGCGCGGCGATGACGTTGGCCAGCATGGTGAAGGTGAAGAACACCATCAACAACACCAGGGCAACGAACAGCGGCCAGAGAATGTAGGAAAGAAAGCTCAGCCAGTCGGGCAGGCTGGGCATCAGCGCATCGACCCACAGGCTGAATTCGTGGCCGGCGAACCAGATCAGCCCGCCGAACAGCAGCAGGTTGACCGCCAGGGGCAACAGCACGAACAGCCGCAGGCTTGGGCTGAGGATCAGTTTCAGGCCTTCGCGCAGGTATTGCGGGCCAGAAAGGACGGGGGCTTGCATCGGAACGCTCCGCAGAAGGAAAACGCGCTGACCTTACCGAGTTTGCCGTTTCGACGAAAGGCGCCCGCAGCCTGCGAAACGGTCTGTAACAAAGCGTATGGACAATCCCTATCGGTTTTCTCCTTGGATAGAGACTCTCTATAAGGTGGATTGTCGAAGGATATTTCCTTAATCTCTGCGGCCTCGCTACAGTGCACTCAACTTTTCGTTTTCGGACCGACGCGTTGTAGCACTTCCCCAAGTGCTGCGTGGGTCCTTTTTAATTCCAGCTGGCACAGCCGGCATCCCGATGCCGGCCCGCTGCGGCCCGCTCGACAGGAGTTCGACATGTCTGAAGTACGTCATTCGCGCGTCATCATTCTGGGTTCCGGCCCTGCCGGTTACAGCGCCGCGGTGTATGCCGCGCGCGCCAACCTCAAGCCGCTGCTGATCACTGGCATGCAGGCCGGCGGCCAGCTGACCACTACCACCGAAGTCGACAACTGGCCGGGCGACCCCCACGGCCTGACCGGCCCGGCCTTGATGCAGCGCATGCAGGAACACGCCGAGCGCTTCGAGACCGAGATCGTCTTCGACCACATCAATGCCGTCGACCTGGCCAACAAGCCGTTCACCCTGCGTGGCGACAGCGGCACCTACACCTGCGACGCGCTGATCGTCGCCACCGGTGCCAGCGCCCGCTACCTGGGCCTGCCGTCGGAAGAAACCTTCATGGGCAAAGGTGTTTCGGCCTGCGCTACCTGCGACGGCTTCTTCTACCGCAACAAGCCGGTTGCCGTGGTCGGTGGTGGCAACACTGCCGTGGAAGAGGCGCTGTACCTGGCCAACATCGCCAGCAAGGTCACCCTGGTGCACCGCCGCGATACCTTCCGCGCCGAGAAGATCCTGATCGACAAGCTGCACGCCCGCGTGGCCGAAGGCAAGATCGAGCTCAAGCTCAACGCCACCCTCGACGAAGTGCTGGGCGACAACATGGGCGTGACCGGTGCGCGCCTGAAGAACAACGACGGCAGCTTTGACGAGGTCAAGGTCGACGGCGTGTTCATCGCCATTGGCCACACCCCGAACACCTCGCTGTTCGAAGGCCAGTTGACCCTGAAGGACGGCTACCTGGTGGTGCACGGCGGCCGTGAAGGCAACGCCACCGCCACCAACGTCGAAGGCGTGTTCGCTGCCGGCGACGTGGCCGACCACGTCTACCGCCAGGCCATCACCTCGGCCGGCGCCGGCTGCATGGCCGCACTGGACGTCGAGCGTTACCTGGACGGCCTGGCCAACGCCTGATCCTGATCCAGCCATCGCGGGGCAAGCCCGCTCCCACAATCCCGTGGGAGCGGGCTTGCCCCGCGATAAAAAAACCGGCCATCTGGCCGGTTTTTTTGTGCCTGTGGATAACCTTACAGGCTCAGACGCATCGACAGATCCACCGCCTTCACATCCTTGGTCATGGCACCAATCGAGATGTAGTCCACGCCAGTCTCGGCGATCACCCGCAGGGTAGTCTCGTTAACCCCGCCGCTGGCCTCGAGCTTGGCCTTGCCGGCGTTGATGCGCACCGCCTCGCGCATTTCATCGAGGGTCAGTTCGTCGAGCATGACGATATCGGCCCCGGCAGCCAGTGCCTGGCGCAGCTCGTCCAGGCTTTCCACTTCGATTTCCACCGGCTTGCCCGGGGCGATGCGGTGCGCCGCAGCCACTGCCTGGGCCACGCCACCACTGGCCGCGATATGGTTTTCCTTGATCAGGAAGGCGTCGTACAGGCCGATGCGGTGGTTGTGGCAGCCGCCGCAGGTGACCGCGTACTTCTGCGCCAGGCGCAGGCCCGGCAGGGTCTTGCGGGTGTCGAGCAGGCGCACCTGGGTACCCTCGACCAGGTCGGCGAGCGAGCGTGCGCGTGTGGCCACGCCCGAGAGCATCTGCAAAAAATTCAGCGCCGAGCGCTCACCGCTGAGCAGCGAGCGTGCCGGGCCTTCGAGGTGGAACAGCACCTGGTTGGCGCTGGCCCGCTCGCCGTCCGCCACCTGCCAGTGCACCGCCACCCGTGGGTCGAGCTGGCGGAACACCGCATCCACCCAGGCCGTGCCGGCAACCACGCACTCTTCGCGGGTGATGATGGTCGCCTTGGCCAGGCGCTCGGCCGGGATCAGCTGGGCGGTGATGTCGCCGCTGCCGATGTCTTCGAGCAGCGCGCGGCGCACGTTGGCTTCGATTTCGGCGGTCAGGTCGGCGAGGCGTAGGTTCGGCATGGTCGGCTCCACAAGCTAGATGGCGGCGATTATAGGGCAGGGGGGCGGTGTGTACAGCAGCACCGACGATGACCGTTGGTCGGGCTCTGTGAGTAATCGCTATAAGGCACGGTCTGTTTGAGTCGTGCGAAAGCCACGCTGGCAGCTGTAATGATTTTCACAGATAATGGCGCCTTGTATTTGGCGTCATAGCTTTGACGATTTTTGCGCAGTCGAGTACGCAACATCCATCAAGGAGTCCGGGATGCAAGAAGAAGGCAAGGTGGTGCCCCTGGCGGCCGCCATCGATCGAGGTGCGCAAACGCCCTCGCCCAGCCTTCCGTCGTTGCTCCTGCAAGTGCGCGACAAGGCTGCGCTACAGCTGCGCCAAGGCCTTCAGGCCTTGTTCGACAACGCCGACGACACCCTGTTCGAGATGGCCGACAAAGCCTGCGACCGCCTGGATCAGAATCTGCACTTCGAGGCCATGCGTGACTTGCGCCTCAAGCGCAAGAGCATCGAGCGCGGCTTCCTCGACACCTTCTACCAGGCCTTCGCCCTGATCGGTCAGGCCGATGCCATAGCCGCACCGGCGCATTCCGCCGTGGTACAGGCGATGGTCGACCGTGTGCTGTCGCGCGACGGTTTCGACCTGCGGCAACTGAACCTGCGCTGCGCAGCCTTGCTCGAACAGGACCTGGAGCCGGCATGCAACCCGCTGGGGCCTGGCAGCCTATGTGGCTACTTCCTCACGGCGGGGCGCAACCTGGGCGTGGGGCCTGAGGTCAAGCAAGTCCTGCTCAAACTGTTCGAGCGCTATGTGTTGCGCGACCTCGACCTGCTCTATGGCGAGGCCAACCAGTTGCTCGTCGCCGCGGGCGTGCTGCCTGACCTGGCGCCCGCGCCACGCCGTCGCGCCGACGATCGGCGCAGTATTCCCCGCCGGGTGGCGGCAGGCCCCGCGCAGGTGAGGGACGCCGGGGTCGACCTTGCCGGCCAGGCGTTCTTCGCCTCTGTGCAAGCCCTGCTGGCCCCTGTTCGCGGGCGTTTCGCGCCGCGCCTGCAGGCGGCCAGCGACGCACAGCCGATCGGCACCGGCGACCTGCTGCGCTTGCTGACCCACCTGCAGCACTATGTACCGGGCCCCGGCGAGGCCGACGACTTCGACCTGGGCCAGCAGCTCGAACAGCTGGTGCTGCGGGTCAGCGTGCGCAGCGGCACACGCCGCTGTATCGCTACCAGCGACGTAGACATGATCAACTTGTTCGGCCTGCTGTTCAGCTTCATCGACGCCGACCATAACCTGCCAGCGAATGTGCGCGCGCTGGTCGGCCGCCTGCATATCCCGCTGCTCAAGGTTGCCCTGATCGACAAAGGCCTGTTCAGCCGCGCCAGCCACCCGGCACGCCGCCTGCTCAACGAGATCGCCGCCGTGGCAATCGGCTGGGAGGCCGACGGCGAGGGTCTGCAGCGGCGCGTTGAGCGCATCGTCCAGCGGCTGCTCAAGGATTTCGCCGAAGACTGTCAGCTGTTCGACGAGCTGCTCGACGAGTTTCTTGCCTTTAGCCAGGACGAACGGCGGCGCAACGAACTGCTCGAGCAACGCACCCGCGACGCCGAGGAAGGGCGCGTACGGGCGTTGCAGGCCAACCTGCGGGTACAGCAGGTACTCAACCTGCGCCTGCGCGGCCGGGTGTTGCCGCAGGTGGTGGTGCAGATGCTGGAGCAGGCCTGGAGCCAGGTGCTGCTGCTGGCCTGGCTTAAGCAGGGCGAGGCGTCTGCGGCCTGGCGCGATGGCTTGGCGACGGTCGACCAATTGCTGGCCAGCATTGCCCCGCAGCGCGAACCTGGGCAGTTGCTGGAGCAGCTGCCCGGCTTGCTCAAAGCGTTGCGCGAAGGGCTGGCTGGCGTGGCGCTGGACGCAGCCGCCACCCGTGATTTCTTCCAGCACCTGGAGCAGTTGCACCAGCGCGCCTGTGGCGGCCCATGGGTGCCTGACGAGGCGTTGCAGGAGGTGTGCGTACAGGCCGGTATCGTCCTCGCCACTGCCGACGAAACGCCCCGTGGCCCTTGCCTGGACGTCGATGAACAGGCGCCCGCGCAGCGCCTGGTGGAACACTTGCGCATCGGCGCCTGGGTCGAGGTGCTGGACGACGAAGAACCCCTGCGCTGCAAGCTGGTGGCCCGTATCGACGGCAGCGACCGGCTGGTGTTCGCCAACCGTACCGGCATGAAGGTGCGCGAATGGAGCCACGCGGGCCTGGCCCAGGCGCTGTGCCTGGGCCAGGTGCGCACGCTCGATGACGGGCAGTTGTTCGAGCGCGCACTGGAGGCCGTGCTGGCGCAACTGCGTGCGGAGCAGGGCATTGGCTGAACAATCATTTACATGCAAGCGCCGCACGTGCGCGGCATACTGAGCGCCTGCCCCCGGCGTCATTCAGGATTTGCCCCATGCAATTGGACCATGCGACCGGCTGGTTCACCGGCGTAAGCCACTGCCCTTCACCGAACTGCAATGCCCGCCCTGACGGCGAGGCGATCTCGCTGCTGGTGATCCACAACATCAGCCTGCCACCGGCCTGCTTCGGCACCGGCAAGGTCCAGCAGTTCTTCCAGAACCGCCTCGACCCGAACGAGCACCCCTATTTCGCCAGCATCAGCCACTTGACCGTATCGGCGCACCTGTTCGTCGAGCGCGACGGTGCGGTGACCCAGTTCGTCTCGCTGCTCGACCGCGCCTGGCACGCCGGTGTGTCGCGCTTCGAGGACCGTGAAGGCTGCAACGACTTTTCCATCGGTATCGAGCTGGAAGGCACCGACGACTTGCCCTACACCGATGCCCAGTACAGCGCCCTGCAACAGCTGACCCAAGCGATCCGCGCAGCCTGGCCGGTGATCGACCTGCAGCGTATTTGCGGCCATAGCGATATCGCCCCGCAACGCAAGACCGACCCTGGCCCGGCCTTCGACTGGCCGCGCTACCGCGACGCTGTGCAACGCATTGAGGACAAGGCATGAGCTTTCTGGTGTTGGTGCTGGCGCTGTGGTTCGAGAAGTTTTCGTCGCTGCGCCAACGGTTGCAGCGCGACGGCTTCTACCTCGGAGAACTGGTGCGCCTCGAGCGCAGCGGCAAGGTCCACCCCTGGTGGACCCTGGCCATCCTGATCCTCGCCCCGGTGGCGCTGCTGGTTTTGCTGCTGCATGTGCTGGAGCCGGTCGCCTATGGCCTGCTGGCGCTGCCGGTGCACCTGCTGGTGCTGATCTACAGCCTGGGCCGCGGCGACGTCAAAGCCGCCCTTGGGCCGTTCCGCGACGCCTGGCGGCGTGGCGACGACCAGGCCGCGCTACACGTGGCCGAGCGCGACCTGGGGCTGGCCGCCGACGATGCCATGAGCCTGATCAAGCGGGCCCAGGGCCACTTGCTGTGGCAGGCTTACCAGAGTTTCTTCGCGGTGATCTTCTGGTACTTCCTGCTCGGCCCGGCGGCGGCGCTGGCCTACCGCTTGCTGGCCTTGACCGGCGAAAACAGCCGGCAGCCGGCGCTCAAGACCCTCGCCGAGCAACTGCGCCATGCACTGGACTGGTTGCCGGTACGGGTGCTGGCGGTGAGCTTTGCCCTGGTCGGCAACTTCGTCGCGGTCACCCGGGTGATGCTGCATGAGCTGCTCGACTGGCATATCAGCGCCGGCCATCTGGTGGCCAAGGTGGGCCGGGTGGCCGACGACATCCCCGAGGAAGAAGACCGCCAGCGCGGGCTGGAGCGGCTGGACAGCCTGTGGGAACTGCTGCTGCGCAGCGCGGTGCTGTGGTATGCCTGTTTCGCCCTGTGGACGGTGCTGGTCTGACGCAACGGTTGAGCACAGGTCGCTTAACCTTAAGTTACAAACCTTGAATTCATTCTGCGTTATACAAAGTGTTTGGCCCTTGATGGCCGAGTGCTACCCCGCAGAACAACAAGAATTCAAGGAGGTGACCTGTGAAGCGTCTGCTCTATCCGGCCATCGCGCTGATGAATCGGCTGAGCTTCGGCATGAAGTTCAGCCTGATCAGCGTCCTGTTCTTCCTGCCCATGCTGGTCACCAGCTTCTATCTGGTACGCGACGCCTATAACCAGTTCCACGCCACCCGCGTCGAGCTGCAGGGCCTGGCCCCGCTGGGCGAGAGCCTGGCGTTGCGGGGCGATCTGGAAACCCTCGGCAACCTGCTGCAGATCAACGCCGTGCTCGGCCAGTCGGGCCAGGCCGGGGATGTGGAAGGCCGTATCGCCAGCTTGCAGGACAAGGTCCAGGCCCGGCTCGACGCGCTCAAGGGCAGCGACCCGGCCCTCGAAGCCAAGCGCGCCGAGCTGGCCGACGCCTTCACCCGTGCCCGTGGTGAAACCTCGTTGCAGAACAAGGCCGCGTTGTTTGAAAAACTGCTGGCCCAGGCCCAGGTGCTGGGCAAGCTGGTGGCCAGCCAGTCGGGCCTCAATCAGGACAGCCAGGCCTCGGTACTCCAGCTCGGCGAGCTGATCGGCAGCGCCACGGCGCAGGTTACCCAGGCTATCGGCGAGGGGCGGGCGATGGGCTCGGTGGCCCTGGGCCGCGGGTTCATGGACTCCGCCGGCAGCGCCCGTTTCGAAGACCTGCTGCAGCGCCTGGAGCGGCTGTCCGCCGACTACGCCATTCGCCTTGATGACGCCCTGGCTGCTGACAATCAGGCCAAGGCGGCGCTGGCAGCCAGTGCCCAGGCCAGCCAGGCCACGGTCAAGCAGGCCGCCAGCCTGTTCGAGGACCAGGTGGTGGTAGCCGAGACCCTGGACGCGCCCTGGGCCGGCTTCTACCAGCAGACCACCGAGCTGATGGCCCAGACCTACCGCCTCAACGACGCCGTGCTGGCGCAATTGAACGGGCAACTGGAAGACCGCCTCGCCCAGCACCGCCTGCGCATGATCGCCATGGTTGCCGCGCTGGCCACGGTATTCGTGCTGATCATCTACCTCTACAGCGGCTTCTACGTGTCTACCCGCGAAACCCTGGGCAAGCTCGGCAGCGCCATGGACAAAGTGGCCGCCGGCGACATGACGGTCAGTTTCCAGGCCAGCAGCCAGGACGAACTGGGCGAGCTGGGCCGTGGTTTCAGTGAGACCGTGCGGCGCATCCGCGGGTTGATCGAGCAGGTCGGCCATACGGTGGCCACGGTCGAGGAGCAGGCCGGCCAGGTGTTGTCGGTGTCGGCGCGCAGCAACCAGGCGGTTGGCGGCCAGCGCGAACAGATCGAGCAGGTGGCCACGGCCATGAACCAGATGACCGCCACTGCGCTGGAAGTGGCGCGCAGCGCGGCGCTGGCCGCCGAGGGCGCACAACGGGTCAACCACGAAAGCGCCTCGGGCCGCGACCTGGTCGAAAGCCAGCAGGGCAGCATCGCCCGCCTGGCGGGGGAGATCGACCAGAGCGTGGTGGCGGTCAACCAGCTGGCCGCCGACAGCCAGGCCATCGGCCGGGTACTGGAGGTGATCCGCAGCATTGCCGAGCAGACCAACCTGCTGGCCCTCAACGCCGCCATCGAAGCGGCCCGGGCCGGCGAGCAGGGTCGTGGCTTTGCGGTAGTGGCCGATGAAGTACGTACATTGGCCCGGCGTACCCAGGACTCCACCGAGGAGATCGCTCAGATGATCGAGCGCTTGCGCGAAGGTGTCGGTGCCGCGGTGCGGGTGATGGGCAGCAGCCACCAGATGGCCGCCGGTACGGTGGACGAGGCGCGCCAGGTGCAGCAGGCGCTGGGCAACATCCTTGGCGCGGTGAGTGGCATCGTCGAGCAGAACCAGCAGATTGCTGCAGCGGTGGAGCAGCAGACCGCCGTGGCCCACGACATCGACCAGAACATCGTGGCGATAAATCGGGCGGCCCAGGACACCACCGAAGGCGCCTGCCAGACCGAGGATGCCAGCCGGGCGTTGTCGGTGCAGGTGGTGGAGTTGAAGCGACTGATCGGGGCGTTCAGGGTTTAGTTTCTGCCTGTACCGGCCTCATCGCCGGCAAGCCGGCTCCCGCAGGCCGAACATGTGGGGGCCGGCTTGCCGGCGATGAGGCCGGTAGGAGCACCACACAACTACCAGCCAAACAGCTCGTCGGCATTGCAGCTACTGGCCTCGGCCAGCACCCCGACCTCAACCCCCATCACCTCGGCCAGCGCCCCGGCGATCTCCGGCAGGTGCTCCGGGCTGTTGCGCACCCCCGGGTACATCACCGGCGCCATGTCCGGTGAATCCGTCTCCAGCACCACGCATTCCAGCGGCAGCCGCGCCAGGGTCTTGCGCAGCCGCAGGGCCTGCGGCCAGGTCGCCGCGCCGCCCAGGCCCAACTTGAACCCCAGCTTGATGTACTCCCGCGCCTCTTCATAACTGCCGGCAAAGGCGTGGACGATCCCCGCCCGCTTCGGTTTGTAGCGCTTGAGCGTGGCGATCACCTGGGCATGGCTGCGGCGCACATGCAGCAGGGCCGGCAGTTCGAAGTCGCAGGCCAGTTGCAGCTGGGCTTCGAACAGCGCTTGCTGGCGCTGCGGGTCAAGTTCCGGCAGGTAGTAATCCAGGCCGAACTCGCCCACCGCACACAGGCGCGGGTCGCCACGCAGGCGCTCCAGCCATTCGCGCAGTTGCAGCAGGTGCTCCGGGCGATGCTGGTCGAGGTAGATCGGGTGCAGGCCGAGTGCGGCATACAGGCGCGAGTCACTGCAGGCCAGGTCCCACACGCGTTGGAAGTTGTCCTGGTACACCCCCAGCACCACCATCCGCTCCACCCCGCGCGCCGCCGCGTTGGCCAGCAGCTGCGGGCGGTCGGCGTCGAACTCGGGGAAGTCGAGGTGGGTGTGGGTGTCAATCAGGCGCATGTCAGGCGCCTGGAATACGTTGCTTGAAGGTACGACCGATGGCATGCACGCCGGGCTCGTAGCGCTTCTCTTCGATGGCGGCCAGCGCCAGCTCCAGCGCGGTGGCGGCAATCAGGCCGTGCTGCTGGGCCATGGCGTTGACCGGCAGTGGCAGGAAATCGAGTAACTGGTTGTCACCGAAGGTGCCCAGTTGCAGCTGGCGCGAATCCGCCGGGCGCGCCTGCAGGATGTCGAACACCCCTTGCAGCAGCACATAGGAGGTGGTCACCAGGGCATCCGGCAGGCCGCCGTGTTCGGCGATCAGTTGCTGCATCAGGCGCTGGCCGCACTCGCGGCTGAACGCATCGCCCTGGTAGCGACGCACTTCACCGGCATAGGCCTGCATGGCCTCGTCGAAGCCACCGGCACGGGCCTGGCTCACCGACAGCTCGGGGCGGGCGCCGATCAGTGCGATGCTTTGTGGGCGGGTCTTCAACAGGCTCTCGGCGAGCTGGCGGCTGGCGTCGCGGTCGTCGCTGATGACCGAGCAGAAGTGCGCCGGGTCCAGGCGCCGGTCGATGGCGATCACCGGCAGGCCCTTGTCCTGCAGCTCACGGTAGCTGTCGTCCTCGGGCGGCAGGCAACTGGCGACGAACAGTGCATCGCAACGGCGGGCGCGGAACAGTTGCTGCAACTGGTGCTCGCTGTCGGGCTGGTCGTCGCTGCTGGCGATCAGCAACTGGTAGCCACGGGCGCGGGCGCCCTGTTCCAGCTGCTTGGCGATACGGGCGTAGCTGGGGTTCTCGAGGTCGGGGAGAATGAAGCCCAGGGTGCGGGTGTGCCGGCTGCGCAGGCCGGCGGCCTGCGGGTTGGGGGTGAAGCCATGGGCCTCGACCACCGCGCGCACGCGCTCGACGGTACTGTTGCTGATGCGCTGCTGCTCGGCCTTGCCATTGATGACGTAGCTGGCCGTGGTCACGGACACACCGGCCAGACGGGCGATATCGCTGAGTTTCACCGAATTTTCCTTGTTATTTCCGGGGCTGACTGCTTGCCTGACCGGGTAGTTTCACCCAAGCGCAGGCCCGCGCGCAGACGACCATTGTCGCAATTGTCCGACAGGATGGGGCTTTTTCGTCGGCAGATTATCGAGTAACGTGGCCGCTTGGTCAGATTAATCGTTTCAGCTTGGCTGATTTTTCCTGCTTGCCACATCCAGCCTGGCCACTTGCGCTGATCAATTGAACGGCTTTTGCCGGAAAAATCCACAACAATACCTCGGTACCCCACCTGGGCGCCGGAAAGGAGAAGGTCATGCTCGAGCTTGCCGTGGAGCAGATTGCCATGGGCCAGAAGGCCGCCGACAAAGGCGAGGCGTTGGCCTTGCTGGCCGCGCGGCTGGTGGCCGACGGGCTGGTTGCCGAGGGCTATGTCGACGGCTTGCGCGCCCGCGAAGCGCAGGGCTCGACCTTCCTCGGCCAGGGCATCGCCATCCCCCATGGCACGCCGCAGACCCGCGACCTGGTGTTCGCCACCGGCGTGCGCCTGCTGCAGTTCCCCGAAGGGGTGGACTGGGGCGACGGGCAGATGGTGTACCTGGCCATCGGCATCGCCGCCCGTTCCGACGAACACCTGCGCCTGCTGCAACTGCTCACCCGCGCCCTCGGCGAGACCGACCTGGCCGAGGCCTTGCGCCGTGCCGGCAGTGCCGAAGCCCTGCTCAAGCTACTGCAAGGCGCGCCCCAGGAACTGGCCTTGGATGCGCAGCTGGTCGGCCTCAACCTGGCCGCCGAAGACTTCGACGAACTGGCCTGGCGCGGTGCACGCCTGTTGCAGCGCGCCGGTTGTGTCGACAGCGGTTTCGCTGCGGTGCTGCAACAGGCCGAGCCGCTGCCCCTGGGCGAAGGCCTGTGGTGGCTGCACAGCGAGCGCCAGGTACGCCAGCCGGGCCTGGCCTTCGTCACCCCACAACAAACCCTGCGTTACCGCGACCAGCCGCTCAATGGCCTGTTCTGCCTGGCCAGCCTCGGTGCCGCGCACCAGGCCCTGCTCGAACGCCTGTGCGAAGTGCTGATCGAAGGCCGTGGGCAGATGCTCTACCAGGCCACCAGCAGCCGCGCCGTGCTCGAAGTGCTCGGCGGCGAAGCACCTGCCGACTGGCCCAGCGCCCGGGTGGTGCTGGCCAACCCCCATGGTTTGCATGCCCGCCCGGCCAAGGAACTGGCGCAACTGGCCAAAGGTTTCGAAGGCGAGATCCGCGTGCGCGTACTCGACAGCGCCCAGCCTGCGGTATCGGTCAAGAGCCTGAGCAAGCTGCTCAGCCTGGGCGCCCGGCGTGGCCAGGTACTGGAGCTGATCGCCGAGCCGGGCATCGCCAATGACGCGCTGCCGGTGTTGCTGGCTGCCATCGAGCAAGGCCTCGGCGAGGACGTGGAGCCACTGCCAGCCGTTACCCAGCCTGCTGCCGAGGCAGCCGCGCCGGTGCTTGAGGCACCGCTGCCCGGCACCACCATCCAGGGCGTCGCGGCAGCCCCCGGCATCGCCAGCGGCCCGGCCTTTGTGCGGGTCGAGCGCGACATCGACTACCCCCTGCGCGGCGAATCCCCTGCCCAGGAACGCCTGAAATTGCGCAGCGCCGTGGCGGCGGTGCACGCCGACCTGCAGGCCCTGGTGCAGCGCAGCGACAAGGCCATCGGCGAAATCTTCGTCACCCATCAAGAGATGCTCAGCGACCCGGCCCTGATGGACGAGGTCGAGCTGCGCCTGGCCCAGGGCGAAAGCGCCGCCGCCGCCTGGATGGCCGTGATCGACGCCGCCGCGCGCCAGCAGGAGGCCCTGCACGACACCCTGCTGGCCGAGCGCGCTGCCGACCTGCGCGACATTGGCCGGCGGGTGCTGGCACAGCTGTGTGGCGTGCAGCAGGCTGCCGAGCCCGCACAACCCTACGTGCTGGTGATGGCCGAAGTAGGCCCCTCGGACGTGGCGCGCCTGGACCCGGCTCGGGTCGCCGGCATCGTCACCGCCCAAGGCGGTGCCACCGCCCACAGTGCCATCGTTGCCCGCGCCCTGGGCATCCCGGCGGTGGTCGGCGCCGGCGCGGCGATCCTGCTGCTCGACAGCGGCACGCCGCTGCTGCTCGACGGCCAGCGCGGGCGTGTCGCCATCGCCCCGCCCGCCGATGAACTGCAACGCGCCCTGGCCGAACGCGACGCCCGCGAGCGGCGCTTGCAGATCGCCTGGGCCAACCGCCATGAACCGGCGGAGACCCGCGACGGCCATCGCCTCGAAGTGTGCGCCAACATCGGTGACAGTAGCGGCATCGACAAGGTGGTGGAGCAGGGCGCCGAAGGCGTCGGCCTGCTGCGCACCGAGCTGATCTTCATGGCCCACCCGCAGGCCCCCGACGTGGCCACCCAGGAAGCCGAATACCGCCGCGTGCTCGACGGCCTGGCCGGGCGGCCACTGGTGGTGCGCACCCTCGACGTGGGTGGCGACAAACCCTTGCCCTACTGGCCGATTGCGGCGGAAGAAAACCCCTTCCTTGGCGTGCGCGGCGTACGCCTGACCCTGCAGCGCCCGCAGGTGATGGAAGAGCAGCTGCGCGCCCTGCTGCGCGCGGCTGACAACCGCCCCCTGCGCATCATGTTCCCGATGGTCGGGCAGGTGCACGAGTGGCGTGCCGCCAAGGCCATGGTCGAGCGCTTGCGCCTGGAAATCCCGGTCAGCGACCTGCAGGTCGGGATCATGGTCGAGGTGCCGTCCGCCGCGCTGCTGGCCCCGCAGTTGGCGCGCGAAGTGGACTTCTTCAGCATCGGCACCAACGACCTTACCCAGTACACCCTGGCCATCGACCGCGGCCACCCGAGCCTTTCGGCCCAGGCCGACGGCCTGCACCCGGCAGTGCTCCAATTGATCGACATGACCGTGCGCGCCGCCCACGCCGAAGGCAAGTGGGTGGGCATCTGCGGTGAGCTGGCGGCCGACCCGCAGGCGGTCGCGGTGCTGCTGGGGCTGGAGGTGGATGAGTTGAGTGTCGCCGCCCGCAGCATCCCCGAAGTCAAGGCACTGGTGCGCCAGGCCACCCTATCGACGGCCCGCGCCCTGGCGCGCGAGGCCCTGCAACAAGACAGCGCCGAAGCGGTCCGGGCGCTGGTGGAGCGTTACTGAAATGGCCAAGATCCTCACCCTTACCCTCAACCCGGCGCTGGACATCACCGTCAGCCTCGACCGCCTGCAAGCCGGCGCAGTCAACCGCAGCCAGGCCCAGCACAGCCATGCCGCCGGCAAGGGCCTGAACGTCGCCCAGGTCCTGGCCGACCTGGGCCACAGCGTCACCGTCGGTGGTTTTCTCGGCCAGGACAACCTGCAACCTTTCGAGGCGCTGATCGCCCAGCGCGGCTTTGCCGATTGCTTCGTGCGTGTCCCCGGCGAGACCCGTAGCAACATCAAGCTAGTCGAGGCCGACGGCCGGGTCACCGACATCAATGGCCAGGGCCCGCAAGTCGATGAGGCCGCCAGGAACGACCTGCTGCACCGCCTGGCGCAGGTAGCGCCGGGGCATGATGCGGCGGTGGTGGCCGGCAGCCTGCCACGGGGGATCAGCCCAGGCTGGTTGCGCGAGTTGCTGCAGATGCTCAAGGCTCAAGGCCTGAAAGTGGCCCTCGACAGCAGCGGCGAAGCCCTGCGCGCCGGCCTGCAGGCCGCGCCCTGGCTGGTCAAGCCGAACACTGACGAACTGGGTGAAGTACTTGGGCTGCCGGTGGATGACGCGGCACGGCAACACGCCGCCGCCGACCAGTTGCTGGCCAGTGGCGTCGAGCATGTGGTGGTGTCCCAGGGCGAACACGGCGTCACCTGGTTTGCCGCAGGGCTGGCGCTGCATGCCCAGCCACCCCAGGTGCGCATCGCCAGCACCGTGGGCGCCGGTGATTCGCTGGTGGCGGGCATGGTCCATGGCCTGCTGCAGGGCGAGGCGCCAGCAGCGACCCTGCGCCGCGCCACCGCGATCGCCGCCCAGGCGGTCACCCAGGTCGGTTTCGGCATCCACGACCGCGAGCAGCTGGCGCACCTTGAAGCCGCCGTGCACCTGACAGAACAACAAGAGGGCTGCTGATGAACATTGCCATTGTCACCGCCTGCCCCAACGGCCAGGTGTCCAGCGTGCTCAGTGCGCGCCTGCTGGCCGCCGCTGCCCAGCGTCGAGGCTGGAGCACCAGCGTCGAAGTGCAGGAGGCCGAACACCCCGAGCGGCGCCTGTCGCCCGCGCAGATCGCCGAGGCCGACTGGGTGCTGGTGGTCAACACCGGACCGGTCGATCTGGCGCGTTTCGCCGGCAAGCGCCTGTACCAGAGCACCCCGGCCCAGGCCCTGGCCGACCGCGAGGGATTTCTTGACGAAGCCGCCGCCAAGGCCCAGGTGCACGCGCAGCAAATCGGCCCCAGCGCGACCGCCAGCACGCCGAAGATCGTTGCGGTAACGGCTTGCCCCACAGGTGTCGCCCATACCTTCATGGCCGCCGAGGCGCTGCAGCAGGCCGCCCAGGCCCTGGGCTACACGCTGACCGTGGAAACCCAAGGCTCGGTAGGTGCCCGCAATCCCTTGCCGGCCGAGGCCATCGCCGCCGCCGACGTGGTGCTGCTGGCCGCCGACATCGAAGTGCCCACCGCACGCTTCGCCGGCAAGCGCATCTACCGCTGCGGCACCGGCATCGCCCTCAAGCAGGCCCGCGTCACCCTGGACAAGGCACTGGCCGAAGGCAAGGTGGAAAACGCCGCTGATGCCGCCAGCGCGCCGCAAAAAACCGAGAAGACCGGCGTTTACAAACACCTGCTCACCGGCGTGTCGTTCATGCTGCCGATGGTGGTGGCCGGCGGTTTGCTGATAGCCCTGTCGTTCGTGTTCGGCATCGAGGCCTACAAGCAGCCCGGCACGCTGCCGGCGGCCTTGATGCAGATCGGCGGCGAAGCGGCGTTCAAACTGATGGTGCCGCTGCTGGCCGGTTACATCGCCTGGTCCATCGCCGACCGCCCGGGCCTGGCGCCAGGGATGATCGGCGGCCTGCTGGCCGGCACCCTAGGCGCAGGCTTCATCGGCGGCATCGTCGCCGGTTTTCTCGCCGGTTACAGCGCCAAGGCCATCGCCCGTTGGGTGAGTCTGCCCAGCAGCCTCGAAGCGCTCAAGCCGATCCTGATCATCCCGCTGCTGGCCAGCCTGTTCACTGGGCTTGTGATGATCTACGTGGTCGGCCAGCCGGTGGCGGCCATGCTCGCAGGGCTCACGCACTTTCTCGACAGCATGGGCACCACCAACGCCATCCTGCTCGGGCTGCTGCTCGGCGGCATGATGTGCGTCGACCTCGGTGGGCCGATCAACAAGGCTGCCTATGCGTTTTCGGTGGGCTTGCTGGCGTCATCCAGCTACGCACCGATGGCGGCGACCATGGCGGCTGGCATGGTGCCGCCGATCGGCCTGGGCATCGCCACCTTCCTCGCCCGGCGCAAGTTCGCCCAGAGCGAGCGCGAGGCCGGCAAGGCGGCGTTGGCGCTGGGGCTGTGCTTCATCTCCGAAGGCGCCATCCCGTTCGCCGCCAAGGACCCGCTGCGGGTGATCCCCGCGAGCATCGCCGGCGGCGCCTTGACCGGCGCGCTGTCGATGTACTTTGGCTGCAAGCTGATGGCCCCGCACGGTGGGCTGTTCGTGCTGCTGATACCCAATGCGATCAACCATGCGCTGTTGTACCTGCTGGCGATCCTGGCAGGGAGCCTGGTGACGGCGGTGGTGTATGCGGTGATCAAGAAGGGCGAGCAGGTGGAGATGGTGGTGGCGCCGGCCAAGGGCTGACGCCCATCGCGGGGCAAGTCGCATCGGCGCACCGCCGCTCCCACGCCGGCTACAGCGTGGGAGCGGGCTTGCCCCGCGATGGCTATTAGAAGGTGGTGCCGATCCGTTGGCGATTCTTCGCGTACCAGACCCCGGTAATCTTCGCCGTTACATCCGCCACTGCGACCTGGCCGAAGTAACGGCTGTCGGTGCTGTTGTCGCGCCGGTCGCCGAGCAGGTAGACATGGCCGGGCTCCACCACCAGGGGCGCCAGGCTCAGTGAATAAGGGCTGCGCACCATCTCGGCGGGTGCATGGAACAAGCCCAGATTGCGGCCATTGACCAACAGTTCGCCCGCAACGATCTCCAGCCGGTCGCCGGCTACCCCCGCCACGCGCTTGAACCCTTCAATATTGCCCTGGCGGTACAGCACCACATCCCCCACCTTGAGGTCGCCCAGCAAGCGCGAGTCGCTGACGATGTGATCGCCGATCTGCAGCGTCGGCTCCATCGAGCCCGAAGGAATCTGGTCGAGCCGGTAACCGAACAACGGCCCGCGCAGCAGCACCAGCACGCCGGCCAGCACCACCACCGCAGCGGCGTATCCCACCAGGCGTGCTCCGGGTGGTTCGCTGCCCGGGTGACCGCGCCAGGCGATCCAGGCGGCCAGACAGGCCGAGCCGAGCTTCAGGGCCAATGCGACCCACAGGCCGACGATCACCGCCATAGGTGTGGCAAACAGGCCGATCAGGAAGAAGTCGATGAAGAACAGCGCCAGCAGTATCAGCGCCCAACGCAGGCGGCCTACGTAGTAGAGCCCCGAACCTGCGACCAGCAGGGAGATGACAAACGCCGATGAAGCGGATTGACGCGAAGGCATGGAAGGTCAGTCGTCCTTGAAAAGAGCTCTTTGAGTTTTCGGCAGGTACAGCGAGGTCTTGAGCGTTCAGCCCTGCCAGGTTTTTGCCCGCAGCGGCACCAGCAGGTCGGCCAGGCCGTTGTGGTCGATCTCATGCATCAAGGCCAGCAACGCGCCCAGCTCGCCATGGGGGAAACCCTTGCGCGCAAACCACGCCAGGTAGTCGCCCGGCAGGTCGGCGATGAGCCGCCCCTGGTACTTGCCAAAAGGCATGGTGCGGGTGACCAGCAGTTGCAGGGCTTCAGGTTTCATCGGGGCGGCGGCCTGTGGCGGGTGAAGCGCGGACGATACTGCAATCTGCACGACGACCCAAGCGGCGATCATGCAGAACGCACCGGCGCGGCGATTTCTGAATAATTATAAGCAACTGATTTTTATAGATTATTTTTAGCCAATAAGCCTGGCATGAAGCCTGCTCCGGTAAAGGTGACTACCACCTGCCAAGGAGTTGTTGCCATGAGTAATCCCAACAAAGACGTCATCGATGTGCTCAACGACCTGATCGAGTACAGCAAGGACGGCGAGAAGGGCTTCAAGACCTCCGCCGAGGATGTGAAGAATCCACAACTCAAGGCGTTCTTCGTCCAGCGTGCCGGTGAGTGCGCCAATGCCGCGGCCCAGCTGCAAAGCGAAGTCCGCCGTCTGGGTGGCGACCCGGAAACCAGCACCAGCATCAGCGGCGACCTGCACCGTGGCTGGGTCAACCTCAAGTCGCTGGTCACCGGCAAGGATGAAACGGCGGTGCTCAATGAAGTTGAGCGGGGCGAGGATCACGCCCTCAAAGCCTACAAGGACGCCCGCGAGAAACTGGTCAAGCTGGGCCGTACCACCAGTGACCAGACCTACATGCTGGTGGAAAACCAGTTGCAGGGTGTACAGCGTAACCATGACCAGGTGAAGGCACTGCGCAACGCAGCCCGCGCCGCCTCTTAAGCCTGAGGGCCCTCTACCCGGTTACGGCCATTCGCCTTGGCCCGGTAGAGCGCCTCGTCCGCGTCACCCAGCAGCCGGGTCAGGTCGTGCTGGGTGCCGGGGATGTGCAGGCCGATGCCGACGCTCACCGTTACCGAGCGTTCGTCCGCGCCGAACGGCGGCATCGACTCGACGCTGGCGCGTATGCGCTCGGCCAGCAGCAGTGCGCCGGCCAGTTCGGTCTCGGGCAGCACCACCTGAAACTCTTCCCCGCCATAACGCGCTGCCAGGTCCGCCGGGCGGCGTATGCAACGCTCGATGGTCTTGGCGACCTCGCGCAGCACATGGTCGCCGCCGGCATGGCCATGGCGCTGGTTGAATGCCTTGAAATGATCCACATCCACCATCAGCACCGCCAGCGACTTGCGGTTGCGCTGGGCGCGTGCCCATTCCAGGCGCAGCACCTGGTCGAGCCGGCGGCGGTTGGCCAGCCCGGTGAGGCTGTCGGTGGCGGCCAGGGTCGCCAGGCCCTGCTCGGCATCGTGGCGCCGGCGTAATTCGCGGCCCAGCAGCAAGGTGAGCCAGAGGATGCCGATGCACAGCACGCCGGTGGCCACACTGACCACGATCGCCGTGCGCCGCCAGGACTGGAACACCTCGTCGGTGGAGTGCACCACCAGCACGATCAGCGGCAGGTCGGCGACCCGGGCGAAGGTGTACATGCGCTGGGCTTCCCGCAAGCTCGACCTGGCTGTGAAGCTGCCGCTGCGCTCGCCGAGGATGCGTTTGAAGTTGGGCCGCTCGCTGAAGCTGGTGCCGATCAGCGGATCCTGTGGCCGGGAGGGCTGGCGCGCCAGCAGCTGGCCGTCGGTGTTGAGCAGGTTGATGCTGCTGTCGTCGCCGATGTCCAGGCGCTCGAACAGCCGGCTGAAATACGACAGACGCAGGGCCCCGGCGGCCAGGCCGATGAACTCACCGTTGCTGCCGGAGATCCGCCGGCTGAAGCTGATGCACCAGTCCAGGTCGCCCAGCCGGGCCTTGAACGGCGGGCTGATCAGCAGGCCCAGGCCGGGATGGTCGCGGTGGCGCTGGAAGGGGATGGTGTCGGCGAAGTTGGCCTGGCGGGGCACCACGCTGGTGGAGTCGCCGACTACATCGCCCCTGGCGTCGAGCCAGAGAATGTCGCCGCGCACCGGTGCCGAGATCGCCTGGCTGAACAGGATCTGCTGGCGCAGGCTGGGCTGGACATTGAGTAATTCGGGGTGTTTGACGGCCCAGATCAGGCCTTTGAGCGATTGGTCGTAGAGCTCGACGTTGCGCAGGATGTCGCTTTCGATCAGTTGCACGATGTTGCCGGAGGAGCGGATCGCCGACTGCTCGACGCTGTCGCGCTCGCGTGCCAGCAGGTAGCTGACGATGCCCACTATGGCGAGCACGGCAAGGCAACTGCCCAGGTTGAGGATCAGTTCGGGGTGTGACTTGTACAGGGCTGAACGTGGTGATCGGGTTACTGACGTCATGCTCGCTACTGCATAAGCCCCTTGATCCATGGGGGATGGGCCATTACGCGGCGGCGGTATTCTAAGGAAGGGAGGATTGTCGGACAAGAATTATGGTGTTTTGTCCGACGAAATTGTGGGGGTGGGGGCTTTTGTGGCGGGCTTGCGATCGCATGAGGGTTATCGGGTGTCTGGCTGTTGATGGCATCAGGGCATACAGGTGCATGCCACAACCCTTGCAGCGCCTATGAGATCGAGCGCCGCCCGCGCGGCGCTTCGCGGGTAAACCCGCTCCCACAGTTTGTTTCGGGCCAGTTATTTCTGTGAAAGTACCGGCGCCTGCCTTGGTGCATGCCTTGAGTCATGTGGGGCGGCGGCAACGCCCACGCTGAAATTGTGTCGAGCCAACAAGGCGGACCAGGTAATGGCACAGGAGAGACTGGCCCGAAACAAACTGTGGGAGCGGGTTTACCCGCGAAGCGCCGCGCGGGCGGCGCTCGATCTCACAGGCGCTGCAAGGGTTGTGGCGGGCACCTGGTAGCCATCACCAGATCCTGACCAGCCCCGCACAACCGCGTACGACATTTCCGAATCTGAAACCAAATGCTTCAGCCAGGCCATGCTTGGGACCTATCCTACGCGCCTGCCGGAAGGTTCTAGATATGCCGGGACAATCATCAGGGATAACTTCCTCGAGTCGCCGAATGGTGACCGGGCGTGAGAAACCCGAACGATGTTGGTCCCGCACCCTGTTATGGCAGTCGTGCATGGGCAGACTTAGGTCTGGCCGGGTTCCAATATCCTCGGTTTTCTCACCCCATGTACGGCTGCCACCCTTGTCTCGTGAGAAAGGATGAGCTGGCGGTTTCCTTTATCGATATTGGAAATTGCATATGAAAAAACTAGTCCCCGACCCTCCAATCCCCTACATCAGCATCATCGACCACCTGACCCACGACGCCGCCATGGCCCACGCCGCCGTGCTGATGTCGACCCTGAGCCGAACCCTGGATGTCTACCGCACATTCGACCCTGACGACCGCCCCATGGTCTTGATGGAAAACGTGGCCATCCTCAGCCAGCTGCTGCGCTGCCTGTTCGACCATGCCCGGTCACTGGAGGCAGCGCCATGAGCGACAAACCCGAACCCGCCTTCACCGCAGGCGTCGAGACCTTCCTTGAGCTGTACCGCGTCCAGCCCGATATCCCGTTCAGCCGGGCATTCGATGAGCTGTCGATGTTGCAGGGCTGCATCCTGCACCTGACGACCGAGGCGGAAATGGAGGGGGATTTGCTGGCCGGCAGTGCGGCGCGGATTCTCAGCGCCATGGCCAAGGCGCTGGTCAATGACCTGGAGCTCGGGTTGAACAGGCGTTAGTAAAACAGAGGCTTGTACTCTTCGCGTATCCCGCCCAAGGCTGTAAGCCGTCCACCTCATCCAGGACGTGCCGACCCCTTGGGCGTTTTGCTTTTTGGAGGACACGTATGCCAACAGCGCAGATGAGTGATGCTGACTGGGGCCGCTTTGCGGCCCATCGCTGGCAAGCCAGCTCCCACAGGTACCGCGCCTGTCATCAGGTCGGCGCGGACCTTGTGGGAGCCGGCTTGCCGGCGAAACGAGGGCGAAGCCCTCGCCGTGCGCCGACGTCAGATCAGAACACGTTCACCGGGTAATCGATGATCACCCGCACTTCGTCGTTATCCGACTGCGCCGCATACGCCGCATTGGCCCGGTGGCTGGCATAGCGCAGCAGCACCGACAAATCCTTCAACTGGCCTTCCTGGAACACGTACTTCAGGTCGAAGTCACGCTCCCAGTGGGTGGCGTGCTTGCCGTCTGCGTTGTAGTAGTCGTAGTGCGTGGTGTCCTGGGTGGCCTTGGTCAGGTCCGCCTCGCCGCGCGAGTACGACAGCGAGCTGGTCAGCCCCGGCACGCCGACACCGGCGAAGTCATAGTCGTACTGCAGCTTCCACGAGCGCTCGTTGGGCGCGTTGAAGTCCGAGTACATGCGCGAGTTGTCCAGGTAGACGCTGTCACCCAGGTTGATGTAGTCGAACGGCGTGTTGCCGTTGACCCGCTGGTAGGCGGCGGTGACGCTGTGGAACCCGGCAGCCACGGTGAAGTGCAGGCTGTAGGTGTTGTTGTCGATCTTGCCCAGCAGCGACTGGCCGGTGTCCTGGGTGTGGTAGTAGTGCGCGCCCGGGTTGAGGCTGACCAGGTCGTTGACCTGGTAGGTGTAGTCGAAGTCGGCGTAGTACTGGTTCCAGATGTCCTTCAGCTCGGCGGCGTAGACATTGGCGGTGACGTTTTCGGTGCCGCTCCAGGACGCGCCGGCCCAGTTCAGGTGCTTGCTCTTGTCGCCGTCTTCCAGTGCACCGTAGTAGGTGTCGATGCGGCGGTGGCCGCTCTGGTTGTACGGCTTGGTGAAGCTCACCTGGCCACCTTCGAGCATCAGCCCGTCGATGCTGGTGTTGGTCAGGGCGAAACCACGGAAGGTCTGCGGCAGCATGCGCGATTCGCCGCCGGCGATCACCGGGTTGGTGAGGAACAGGTCACCGGCCTTGAACTCGGTGTCGAAGCCCTTGAGCTTGATCGCGCCGCCCGCGGTGGAGAACGAGTGCGGTGCAGCGCCCTGGCTGCCGTCGTCCTTGATGTGGTTGGGCAGGATCGAGGTGCCGGCATGGCCCGCACCACCGTCGAGCTTGAGGCCGAGAATGCCGTGGGCGTCCAGGCCGAAACCGATCACACCGGGGGTGTAGCCGGACTCGAAGCGCGCCACGGCGCCCTGGCCCCATTCGCGCTTGTCGCGCACGTCACGGTTGAGTTCGTTGCGGTTGAAGTAGGCATTGCGAAAATGCAGGTTCAGCGTAGAGCCTTCGATGAAGCCATCAGCCTTGTCTTCATCGGCCTGGGCGGCCAGGGGAATCGTTGCGGTTAACGCAAGGAAAAGCGGGGTAAAACGAAACGCAAAAGACACCGGTACAAACTCCTTTGGTCAAGCGGTGGGGCAGTTTTTATTGTCGTATCTGCAAGTTTCTTATTAGAGACGTAACAGCCGGGCTGATATTTTCGACACATAAAAAAAGCCGCTGATCGGCAGCGGCTTGGAAAGGCTAACATATCGTCGCGGGCAACGCCCACGGTGTAGCCAAGGGAAAATCAGGAAACTGGAGAGTGGCGGATCAGCTGTCGGCGCTATCGTCGACGGATACCTTGGAAGCAGTCTGCTGCGAGCCTTTCGCGGCGTCGGCTTTTTGCGCGGCAATGGCTTCGCGGGCCTGCTGATGGACCGCTGCAACTTCTGCGTTGCGGTTTACGAAGGCCGAGGATTCTTCCGCCATGGCCAGGGGCGACAACAACAGGGACGACAGGATAAATACGCTGGCAACACCCATACTGTTGGACATTTGAAACAACCTTCTTGCTAAGCAAGTGCTAGTGGAGATGGCGCTAAATTAATCCCGCGAGGCCCGGTGAAACAGGGCCTGTTCAGATAAGCACTGTTGCGCAAAAAGTAATGATTGCTGCAAATATCCTCAGACTTTTACCGCAAACCCGCGTAGTTGAGCGCTTGGCAGGCTGATACCAAAGGTGTTGGCACCCGCTTCGCTGTGCACGAAAACGCTGCCGCCATGCATCAAGGCGATGGCCTTCACGATCGCCAGCCCCAAACCATGGTTGTTGCCGCCGCTGTTGGCGCGTGCCGCATCCACTCGGTAGAAGCGTTCGAACAGCAAGGCCAGGTGCTCGTCTGCAATGGCCGGCCCTGGGTTGCTCACGGCGATGCTCACCTGCTGTTCATCGGCCTTGATGCACACCTCGATCACCTGGTTGGGCGCGGTGTGTTGCACGGCGTTGTTCAGCAGGTTGATCAGCGCCCGGCGCAGCTGGGCTTTCTCGATGCGTGCCCGGGCGTCGCCGCTGACGCTCACGCGCACCTGGGCGTCCTCGAGGATGTAGTCCAGGTAGTCCAGCGTGGTGGCCACTTCTTCGGCCAGCGAGGCCTCGGCCAGCGCGGTGGCCTTGCTGCCTTGGTCGGCGCTGGCGAGGAACAGCATGTCGTTGATGATGCTGCGCAGGCGCTCCAGCTCCTCCAGGTTCGATTGCAGCACCTCGAAGTAGTGCTCGGCGCTGCGCCCGCGGGTCAGTGCCACCTGGGTCTGGCCGATCAGGTTGGTCAGCGGCGAGCGCAGTTCGTGGGCGACGTCGGCGTTGAACGCTTCGAGCTGGGTGTAGGCCTGGCTGACCCGGTCCAGCGCTGCGTTGAAGGCGCCGGCGAAGCGGGCCAGTTCCGGGGGCAGGGCTTCGGTTGGCAGGCGCCCGTCCAGGCGTGGCGGGGCGAGCCCCTGGGCTTGGTCGGAGAGCGTCAGCAAGGGCTTCAAGCCGATACGCGCCACCCAGTAGCTGAGCAGTGAAGCCAGCAGTACGCCGAAAGCTGCCAGGCCGACGATGGCCACCAGCAGGCTGTGTTGGGCCTGCCAGAAGGTTTCGGTGTTGATGCCGATCAGAAAGCGCAGCGGCGGGCGTTCGCCCAGTGCCGGCAGCTCGCTGACCAGCACTTTGTAAGGGTAGGGGCTGTCCGCCAGGCGCAGGTCGCGCATGCCCGGCGGGCCTTCGGCGAAGGCGCGGACCAGCTCGGTGGGTTGACCGTATTCGTAGTTCGGGTTGCTGCCGACTGCCCAGAAGCGGATGCGCTTGTCCTCTTCGCCCAGCAGGTTGAGCTTGTTGTTGATCTTGGCCCAGTGCTCGGGCGTGCCGTAGCGGTTGAGGGCGGACTCGAGCACGCTGAAGCGGGCGTCCAGTTCGGCGGCGGGCAACAGGTCGAGGCTGCGGTCGACCTGGCGGTACAGGGCGCTGCCGATCAGCACGAACACGCCCAGGGCGACGAGGGTGAACAGGGCGCAGAGGCGCTGGGCGATGGAGTTGCCGGCTCTTTTGCGCAAATGGTCTTTCGTGTTCATTGACAGTCAATCCAGTCGACGACGCCGCCAAGCCCCTGTGGGAGCGGGTTTACCCGCGAACACCGGCAACGCCGGTGCCAGGCACCTCGGTGGCCACTTCGCGGGTAAACCCGCTCCCACAGGGACCGCTCACTACCCACGGTTTTCCAGGACATAGCCCATGCCTCGAATGGTATGCAGCAGCTTGTTGTCAAAGGGCCCGTCAAGCTTGGCGCGCAGGCGCTTGATCGCCACCTCCACCACATTGGCGTCACTGTCGAAATTGATGTCCCACACGAGCTCCGCAATGGCCGTCTTGGACAGGATCTCGCCCTGGCGCCGGGCCAGCACACTGAGCAACGAGAACTCCTTGGCGGTCAGCTCCAGGCGCTGGCCGGCGCGGGTGGCCTTGCGCGCCATCAGGTCGATCCACAGGTCGGCCACCTGCACCTGCAGCGGTTCCTGGCTGCTGCTGCGGCGGGTCAGGGCTTGCAGGCGGGCGACCAGTTCGAGGAACGAGAACGGCTTGCCCAGGTAATCGTCGGCGCCTTCGCGCAGGCCATGGATGCGGTCCTCGACCCGTTCGCGGGCGGTGAGCATGATCACCGGCGTCTGCTTGCGGGCCCGCAACGCTCGCAGCACACCGTAGCCGTCCAGGCCCGGCAGCATCACGTCGAGCACGATCACCGCATAGTCGCCTTCCAGGGCCAGGTGCAGGCCGTCGATGCCGTCGCGCGCCAGGTCCACGGTAAAGCCCTGCTCGGTCAGGCCGTGGTGCAGGTAGTCGGCGGTTTTTTCTTCGTCTTCGATGATCAGTACGCGCATGGTCTTGTCTCAGCGGGCGGTCGGCGCGGCGGCGGTGGCGGCCTGGCGGCGGTGGAACAGGCGCTCCAGGGCCAAGTATATGACCGGGGTGGAGAACAGCGTCAGCGCCTGGCTCACCAGCAGCCCGCCCACCACCGCGATGCCCAGTGGCTGGCGCAGCTCGGCGCCGGCGCCGAAGCCGAACATCAGCGGCACCGCGCCGAGCAGCGCGGCCAGGGTGGTCATGATGATCGGGCGAAAGCGCACCAGGCACGCCTGGCGGATTGCCTGTTCGGGCGTCATGCCGTGGTGGCGCTGGGCTTCGAGGGCGAAGTCGATCAACAGGATGCCGTTCTTCTTGACGATGCCGATCAGCAGCACCACGCCGATCAGCCCCATGATGCTGAAGTCCTGCCCGCTTCCCCACAGCAGGATGATCGCCCCCAGGCCCGCCGAGGGCAGGGTGGAGATGATGGTCAGTGGGTGCACGAAGCTCTCGTAGAGCACGCCGAGGATGATGTACACCGCCACCAGCGCGGCGAGGATCAGGTACGGCTGGCTCGACAGCGAGCTCTGGAAGGCCTGGGCCGCGCCCTGGAAGTTGCCGGTGATCGAGTCGGGCATGCCCAGCTCGCGCTGGGTGCGTTCGAGGATCTGCACCGCATCGCCCAGGGCCACGCCGGGGGCCAGGTTGAACGACAGGTTGGCGGCGGGGAACAGGCCGTCGTGGCTGATCGACAGCGGCCCGGTGCTGGGCGGCGCCACGTGGGCCAGTGCCGACAGTGGCACCATCTCGCCCGACAGCGGCGAGCGCAGGTAGAAGTAGTTGAGGCTTTCGGCCTTGCCGCGCTGGCGGGCGTCCAGCTCCAGGATCACCTTGTACTGGTTGGTCTCGGTCTGGAATTCGCTGATCTGGCGCTGGCCGAAGGCGTCGTACAGCGCCTGGTCGATATCGGTGGTGGTCAGGCCGAAGCGCGCCGCGGCCTGGCGGTCGATGTCGATGCGGGTGACGCTGGCGCCCAGTTGCAGGTCGTTGGACAGGTCGCGCAGCGCCGGGTTTTCCCGCAGACGCTCGGTCAGGCGCTGGGTCCACAGGTTCAGCGCCACGCCGTCGTTGCTCTTGAGCACGTACTGGTACTGGGTGCGCGAAGGGCCGGAGCTGAGGTTGATGTCCTGGCCGGCGCGCATGTACAGGACGATGCCGGGCACCTGGGCCAGCTTGGGCCGCAGGCGATCGATGAACTCGCTGGCCGAGACATCGCGTTCGCCGCGGGGCTTGAGCGAGATCCAGAAGCGGCCGTTGGCGATGGTCTGGTTGCTGCCGGTCACCCCCACCGAATGGGAGAACGCGCGCACCGCCGGGTCGTCGCCGATGATCTTGGCCAGGGCCAGGTGTTTTTCGATCATGGCGGGGTAGGACACGTCCGCCGCCGCCTCGGTGGTGCCGAGGATGAAGCCGGTGTCCTGCAGCGGGAAGAAGCCCTTGGGGATGCCGACATAGCCGACCACCGCCAGGGCGAGGGTGATGCCGAAGATGCCGAGGGTCAGGCGTTGGTGGGCCAGGGCGCGGTCCAGGCCTTTTTCGT
Organism: Pseudomonas sp. zfem004; assembly: GCF_032621715.1. Taxonomy (NCBI): domain Bacteria; kingdom Pseudomonadati; phylum Pseudomonadota; class Gammaproteobacteria; order Pseudomonadales; family Pseudomonadaceae; genus Pseudomonas; species Pseudomonas sp. zfem004. The sequence goes on from NZ_JAVYJF010000026.1 coordinate 27,504, forward strand.
ACCAGCCCAGCAGGCGCTGGCCGAAACCGCCGTGCTGCTCTTGCGGCGGCTTGCGCATGAACAGCGCGCACAGCGTCGGCGCCAGGGTCAGCGACACCACCACCGAAATCAGGATGGTCGCCGTGGCGGTCAGGGCGAACTCCTTGAACAGCCGCCCGACCACGCCGCCCATGAACAGCAGCGGGATGAACGCGGCAATCAGCGAGAAGCTGATCGACACCACGGTGAAGCCGATTTCGCCGGCGCCCTTGAGCGCGGCGGTGCGGCTGTCGTCGCCGGCCTCCAGGTGGCGGTGGATGTTCTCCACCACCACGATGGCGTCGTCGACCACGAAGCCCACGGCGATGACGATGGCCACCAGGGTCAGGTTGTTGAGGCTGAAGCCGAACACGTACATCAATGCGCAACTGGCGATCAGCGACACGCCCAGCACGCTGGACACCACCATGGTTGCCGACCATTGGCGCAGGAACAGCGCCATTACCCCGATCACCAGGGCCACGGCGATCATCAAGGTCAGCTCCACCTCGTGCAGCGAGGCGCGGATGGTCTGGGTGCGGTCCTGCAGCACCGACACCTCGACCGCGGCCGGCAGCATTCCCTGCAGGCGTGGCAGGGCATCGAGGACCCGGTCCACGGTGTCGACGATGTTCGCCCCCGGCTGGCGGAAGATCACCAGGTTGAGCCCCGGCTGGTCGCCCGACCACGCCTTGACGTAGGCGTTCTCGGCGCCGTTGATCACCTTGGCCACGTCGGCAAGGTGCACGGGCGCGCCATTGCGGTAGCTGACGATCAACCGCGCATAGTCCTCGGGGTGGAACAACTGGTCGTTGGCGGCGATGGTCGACACGCTGTGCTCGCCATACAGCGCGCCCTTGGCCAGGTTGAGGCTGGTCTGCTGGATGGCCTGGCGGATATCGGCCAGGGTCAGGCCGATGGCGGCGAGTTTCTCGGGCTGGGCCTGCACGCGGATGGCCGGGCGCAACTGGCCGGTGATGTTGACCAGGCCGACCCCGTCGATCTGGCTGAGCTGGCGCGCCAGCAGGGTTTCGGCGTAGTCGCTGAGCTCATTGCCGGGCATCTGCGTGGAGCTGACGGTAAGGATCAGCACCGGGCTGTCGGCCGGGTTGACCTTGCGCCAGGTCGGCGGGCTGGGCATGTCCTGGGGCAGGCGCGCGGTGGCGGTGTTGATCGCTGCCTGGACTTCCTGGGCGGCGGTGTCGATGTTCTTGTCGAGGGTGAACTGCAAGGTCAGGTTGGTCGAACCCAGGGCGCTGCTGCTGGTCATCTGGGTCATGCCGGGAATGGCGCTGAACTGTACCTCCAGGGGCGTGGCTACCGAGGACGCCATGGTTTCCGGGCTGGCGCCGGGCAGTGCGGCGGTGACCTGGATGGTCGGGAAGTCAGCCTCGGGCAGCGGCGCCACCGGCAGGCGCGGGAAGGCGATGGCGCCCAGCAGCACCAGGGCGAAGGTCAGCAGCAGGGTGGCGATGGGGTGGTCGATGCACCAGGCCGAAACGCCGTTGCGGGTGTTCATGGCTGGCTCGCCTCGGCTTTGGCGTTGTCGGTAAGGGCCTCATCGCGGGGCAAGCCCGCTCCCACGTTAGTACTTGCATCGCGGGGAGGATCGCGTGGGAGCGGGCTTGCCCCGCGATGGCCATCGGCCAGGCGCTGCGGCTCTGCGCACTGCCCGCTGGTCTCAACCCGGCTGCCGGGCTTTAGCCGCGACTGGCCATCAAGCACCAGGCAATCCCCTGCCTTCACACCATCAACGACGTTCAGCGTGCTGTCCTGATACAGCACTTTCACCGGCACGGCGGTGACCTTGTCGCCGTCCAGCCGGTAAACGAAGTGCCCGTCGATGCTGCGCTGCACCACTGGCGGCGGCACCACCAGGGCGTTCTCGTCCACCGCCGTGAGCAGGCGCACGGTCACCAGTTGCCCGGGCCACAGGTGGCCGTCCTTGTTGTCGAACTCGGCCTTGACCCGCACCGTGCCGGTATTGGCCGACACCTGGTTATCGATCAGCGCCAGGTGGCCCTTGCCCAGCAGGCTGCGCTCGCCGTCGGCATCCATGAACGCCTCCACCTCGGCAGGCGTGGGGGCTTCGAGCAGTTTGTGCAGGGTCGGCAGGTTCTGCTGGGGCAGGGCGAACTCCACGGCGATCGGGTCGATCTGGGTGACGCTGAACAGGCCTTGGGTGTCGCTGGTACGCACCAGGTTGCCCGGGTCGACGTTGCGGATGCCCACTCGGCCGCTCACCGGTGAGCGGATCTGCGTATAGCTCAGTTGCACGGTGGCGTTGTCGATGGCCGCCTGGTCGCCGGTGATGGTTGCCTGCAACTGGTTCACCAGCGCCTGCTGCTGGTCGAGGGTCTGCTTCGACACGCCGTCATCGCTGCTCAGCAACTGGTAGCGCTTGAGGTTGACCCGCGCCACCTGCAGTTGCGCCTGGGTCTGGCCAAGCTGGGCGCGGGCCTGGTCGAGGCTGGCGCGGATCGCCCGGTCATCGAGGGTGGCCAGCAGGTCGCCCTGCTTCACCCATTGCCCTTCCTTCACCAGCACCTGGGTCAGCACGCCTTCGACCTGCGGGCGCACCTCGACGCTGTGCAGCGACAGCACCGAGCCGATGGCGCCGAGGTAGCGCGGCACATCCTGCTGCGCCACGCCGACTACCCGCACCGGGATGGCGGTGGCAGGCTTGTGCGCGGTGTCGGCGGTCGGGCGCAGCCACCAGGCGGTGGCGCCGAGGGCGACGACGAGCAGCAGGATCAAGGCTTTGCGGGGCAGGGGTCGGGTCATGTGGCGGTGGCCGGAAAGGGGAAGGGGACAGTGTCTTATAGCGCGCCGATCGGGTCGCCAGGGTGACCGCTGGCTGTCAGCGCTGTCAGTATTGCAAGCGTTGAGGAAATTTCGCAGTTTGCTTGGGAAAGCGTTCCCTTGAGCTTGCTCCGTTTCGCCATGGATCGCCTGGTCGGCCACTGCATGATGCCCCTCGTACCCGGCAGCCACTCACGGTTGCCGTTGTACGCATCATCAAGGCGCAACGTGCGCAGCATCATAAAGGGAGCATCCATGAAAAAGGTAACCTTGAGCGGCCTGGCCGCCGCAATGGCATTGGTGGGCGCGAGCCAGTTCGCACAAGCTGCCGATGGCGAGATCAGCTTCGAAGGCACCATCATCAACAGCACCTGCGCCATCGAGGTCGGCGATGGCACCGGTGGTGCGAAGGGCGTGGTCAAGCTGGGCGACCAGGTACCGGTGAGCAGCCTGGCCCAGGCCGGCGATGTGGCCGGTGGTGGTTCGTTCACGTTGCAGGTGGACGCCAGCGACCCAGGTTGCGATATCACCGGCAAAGCCGCCACCGTGACCTTCCTGCCGATTACCGGCTCGGCCGGTGCGGCAGGCCAGTGGCTGGCGCTGGAGCCGGTGGCCGGTGCCGCCAGCAACGTGGCGGTGCAGTTGCGCGACTTCAACGGTACCGAACTGCCGGTGTCCGAGCCATCCGCCGAGTACGCCGATCTCAGTCAACCACTGCGCTTCACTGCCAACTACATCGCCACCGGCGCGGCCACCCCTGGCCCGGCCAACGCCAAGGCGCAGTTCACCGTGAACATCCAGTAAACCGGACTGCAGCCGCGCCCTTTGCCGGGCGTGGCTCACCTTGAAACTCACCTTGAAACCAAGGGGGCGTGATGTTCCGCACTCAATCATACGGGTGGCTGGCGGGCGCACTGTTGCTGGCGCTGCTGCCCTCGGCACAGGCAGGGGTGACCCTGAGCGGCACGCGCATCATCTTTGATGCCAGCAAGCGCGATGCATCGATCACCGCCGGCAACGGTACCGACAAACCCTACGCGGTACAGGCCTGGATCAACACCGAGGAAGACGATCACGCCATCAGCGCGCCTTTCATCGCCACGCCGCCGCTGTTCCGGCTGGATGCGATGAAGGAGCAGATGGTGCGTATCGTGCCTACCGCGCACAACCTGCCGACCGACCGCGAGTCGGTGTTCTACTTCAATGCCCAGGAAATTCCCGCCGCCAGCAACGACGACGGCAACACCCTGAAGATCGCCCTGCGCACGCGGATCAAGCTGTTCTACCGGCCCAAAGGGCTGCAGGGCAGCCTGCTCGAGGCCCTGCCACGGCTGGAGTGGGCCATCCGTCAGGAGGCCGGTGTACCACAACTGCACGTGCACAACCCGACGCCGTTCCATGTCTCGTTCATCCATATCAAGGTGGCCGACGGCTCGCGCGACAGCGAAATCGAAAAGCCGGTGATGGTGGCGCCGTTCTCCAGCCGCCAGTACGCCATCGCCCCGCGCCTGGGCTGGACGCCGAACAGCGTCGAGTTCTCGGTGATCAACGACTACGGCGGCTACACCAAACCCGAACGGGTCAGCCTTACCGCTACGCGCTGACAGGCGCCCGCCCTCTGATCGAGTAACCGTAATGCCCAATTTTTCCTGCCGCAGGCCTGGCGCCTGTGGCCCGACGCTGCTCGCCTGTTTGTTCGGTGCCGGCCTGCCGGTTGCCCAGGCGGCGATGTTCGACAGCAGCTTCATGCAGCCCTTTGGCGGCGGCTCGGCCGGCCCCAACCTGGACCTCGAGGCTATCGCCCACAACGCTCAGGTACCGCCGGGGCTGCACCTGGTGACCATCCGCCTGAACCAGAGCTTCCATGACCGCCGCGAACTGCGCTTCGACGATGCCGGCAATGGCGAGGTGCGCGCCTGCCTGAGCCCGGCGATGCTCGATGCCATGGGCGTGAAGCTGGCCACGTTCATCGACCAGCGCGAGCTGGACACGCTGGATTGCGTCGATCTGCAACAGGCGGTCGAAGGCGCCATGGTGACCTTCGATCCCGCGTATCTGGCGCTGGACATCAGCGTGCCACAGGTGGCCTTGCGTCGCGACGCCGCGGGGTACGTGGCGCCGGAAGAATGGGACGCGGGCATCAACGCCGGGCTGCTCAACTACCAGTTCACCGGCTCGCAAGGGCACACGGCGGGGCAGGGCGACCACAACCAGTTCAGCCTGTATCTCAATGGCGGCCTCAACCTCGCCGGCTGGCGCCTGCGCTCCAACGGCAGCTACAACCAGGACCAGAACGGCCAGCGTCAGTGGCAGCGTTCGGCTACCTATGCCCAGACCGACTTGCCCGGCAGCCTTGGCACTTTCACCCTCGGTGAGAGCTTCACTGCCGGAGATGTGTTCGATAGCCTGCCGTTTCGTGGGGTGCAGGTGGCCAGCGACATCGGCATGTTGCCCGATTCGATGCAGGGCTACGCGCCGGTGATCCGTGGCGTGGCCGAGACCCGTGCGCGGGTCGAGGTGCGCCATAACGGCTATTCGCTGTACTCCACCTTTGTCCCGCCCGGACCGTTCGAGATCAACGACCTCAACGCCTCCAGCGGCAGCGGCGACCTCGAGGTGATCATCACCGAGGCGGACGGGCGCGAGCGGCGCTTCACCCAGCCCTACGCCACCCTCGGCAACCTGCTGCGCGAGAACACCTGGCGCTATGGGCTGACCTTTGGCGAGTACAACGCCGCCGATGAAAATGGCAACCGCCCAGGCCTTGCACAGGCCACGCTGGCCTACGGCTTGCCCTACGACTACACCTTGTCCGGCGGCCTGCTGGGCAATGACTTCTACCGCGCCACGCAGTTGGGCCTGGGTAAGAACCTGGGGCGCTTCGGCGCCATCTCGCTGGACGTGACCCAGGCCCGCACCGAAGGCCGCGACGGGCGCACCGACCAGGGCCGCAGCTACGGCATCCGCTATGGCAAGGCGTTCGCTACCGGCACCTCGGTGCGTTTTGCCGGCTACCGCTATTCGACTGAAGGGTATCGGGACTTCAGCGAAGCGGTGTGGCAGCACCAGGGCGACGATTTCAACCGCATGACCAAGCGCAGCCGGGTACAGGCCAGCATCAACCAGAACTTCGGCAACACCTCGCTATACCTCAACCTGAGCCAGCAGGATTACTGGAACACTTCGCGCCGCGAGCGCCAGTTGCAGTTGGGCGTCAACACCGTGCACCGTGGGGTGAGCTATGGCCTGTACGCCAGCAAGAGCCTGGTGGATTCGTTCGGCCAGTCCAGCTTGATCAGCTTCAACGTGTCTATCCCGTTGGGTGGCGGCAGCAGCGGCACCCTGGCGCTGAGCCGCAACAGCGATGGCAGTTACGACCAGCGCGCCGGTTACCGGGGACGCTCCGGGCATCTCAACTATGCCCTGGACGCCAACCATGCCGAGCGTTCAGGTGGCAGCGGCTCGGCCTCGCTCAACTACCTGGCACCCTTCGCCCAGCTGGGTGCTGGCGTGAGTGCCGGCGAACGCTACCAGCAAGTCAATGTCAGCGCTTCGGGCTCGTTGCTCGCCCACAGTGGCGGCGTCGCCCTGGGCCAGACCCTGGGCGAAACCCTGGGGCTCGTGCATGTGGCCGATACCCCAGGTGTGGGCCTTGGCAATGCACCGGGCACCCGTACCGACAGCAGCGGCTACGCCTTGATCCCCTACCTCACGCCGTACCGCAAGAACCGTGTGAGCCTGGACACCAGTGGGCTGGACCACAGCACAGAGATCGAGAACGGCGTCACCAACGTGGTGCCGCGCCGGGGGGCAGTGGTCAAGGCCGAGTTTTCTGCGCAGCGGGTGGAGAAGGTGTTGTTGAACCTGCGCCTGGAAGACGGCGGGCTGCCGCCGTTCGGCGCCCAGGTGGTGGACGGCGCGCAGCGCACGGTCGGCGTGGTCGGGCCCGGCGGGCAGGCGTTGCTGGCATTCGAAGGGGGAGTAGAGGCGCTGACCGTGCGCTGGGGCGCCAGTGCGTCGCAACAGTGCCGGGCGCTGCTGGCACTGGCTGGCGAGGCGCCTGCACAAGGGTATCGACAGGTTGAGAGTGTCTGTCGCCAAGGAGAGGTGGCGTTGCTTGAGCATCACGCCGTAGGTCGTGGATGAGGAGCAGTCTGTTGGACAGAGCAATGCGTGATGTATCGGGTGGTGCTATTTGGCGTGGGACATTGAAGTGGGGGCTGGCGCTGTTTTCGTGGTTGCCTCTGTCAGTGATGGGCTGCAATTTTCCACCGGGTTTCTTCTACAGGGTGAACATAGACCCGGGGCACCTGTTTGTCGGCCGGGATGCCCCGGTCGGCACGATCATTCGCCCTCAGCAGCCGAGCTTTGAATGGGAGCACACAAGCGTGGACATGATGTGGTGCTATGGGACAAATCGGTTCGAGGTCACATCGCCCATGCCGCAGATCCATGGCTCTGGTCTGGTCGGCCCCGGCGAGGTGATCCTGCAGACGCGGATACCGGGGATCGGCGTTGTGATGGGCGCCAGCTATGGCAGTCCCTCTAGCCCTTACTGGACATACATGCCTGGCCAAGGGCGTTTCGGGTGGGGCATACCCCACACCTCGACCGTCCAGATAGGCGGAACGGCGGGATCTGGAATCCGACCCATGTTCTATGACTACCGCATCATCAAGTACGGCCCTGTGAACTTGGGGGTGGGGCCACAATCGCTGGCTGGCCATACCTTGGCGGAGGTCACCAACGACAAGGCAGGCAAAGTGGTCGAGCTGGTGTTCTCGGCGGGCACCCTCGATACCGCCCTGTGCGGCTTGCCCGGCGCACCGTCCACCCAGGTCACCGTGCCCATGGGTACCTGGCGCACCGACCAGTTCACCGGCGAGGGGAGCGTCACCGATGCCCGTTCGTTCAACGTCCCGGTGCAGGCCTGTCAGGCCGGAACCGAGCCCGGCAACGAGAACTTCGCCGTGTTGCGCCTGGACCCACGCAACGGTTCCAGTGTGCTCGACGCGCCGCGCGGCATCCTTGGCCTGAACCAGGACTCGGACGCTACCGGTGTGGGCGTGCAGGTGCTCAAGGCAGACCTGACACCGATGCCGTTGATCGAAGACGTGCCCATGGTCCGAATGCAGAACGGCGACATCCAGATCCCCATGGCCGCCCGCTACATCCAGACCGGCAAGGGCGCTCCCGTAGGGGGCGTGGCCAATGCATCGGTGGGATTCACCCTGACCTACAAATGAGCTTCAACCGGTTTCTGGCCTCGGAGGCGTAGCAGTATGTATTTGCGCAAACTGGCAGTGTTGGCTGGCCTGTGCCTGCCGTTGCAGGCGTTGGCCTGTGAGTTTCCCCCCGGATTCTTCCAGCGGATCTCGTTCAACCCTGGCAACCTGGTGGTGGGCAGGGATGCGCCCATCGGCAGCCTCATCTACTCGAGCGAAACCCTCAACACCTACAGAACGGTGGTGTTTTCGCCGGTCAATATCGACTGCCCCGAGCAGACGGTGTTCGAGGTCACCACCCCCTTGCGGCAAGAGACGGGTTCACCGTGGGTGGAGCCAGGAGAGGTGTTGTTGCACACGAATATTCCCGGTGTCGGCCTGGCCGTGCTGGCCAGCTTCGGCGACTCCCACACTGGCCAGCACTGGCAGTTCATTCCCGGCCAGGGGCTTTTTGGCTGGGGCGTGCCGCACCGCGAGATCGTCAGCCCCGCGGAGGTGGGAGGCGCGATCCGGGTACCTTTTGTGAACTCACTGAAATACCACTACCGCCTGATCAAGATCGGCCCCATCGACCCAGGCATGGGACCACAACCGCTTGCCGGGCACACCCTGGCCGAGTTCACCAGCAACCGTAGCGGCAAGGTGCTGGAAGTGGACTTTTCCGGCGGAACGCTGAATGTGGCGCAGTGTGGTTTGCCTGGCGAACCCTCGAAGCAGGTCCGGGTACCGATGGGCACCTGGCAGGTTTCGCATTTCAGCGGGCCAGGCAGTTTCACTGACACCAAGGTGTTCCACCTGCCGTTCATGAAGTGTGTAGGTGGAACCGTGCCTGGCAACTATCCCATTGGCTACCTGCGCCTGGACCCGCGCAATGGCTCGCCTGTGGTGGATTCCGCGAACGGCATCATTGGCCTCAATAGCGAGTCCGACGCCACGGGGATTGGCGTTCAGGTGATGGAGGAATACGGCCCAAAACCTATGCGGCTTACCGAGGAGGTGCCGCTCTTCGAGGTCCCCAACTACGAACTTGTACTGCCGTTATCCGCACGTTACATCCAGCTGGGCGACGCCGCCCCCACGGCCGGGGTCGCCAACGCCTCGTTGAGCTTCACCCTGACCTACAAATGATTGAGCCAGATCAAAAAATGATTGCCAATTGCCACTAATCTCGAGCGCCCTGCCGATTGTCCCCAACAACAACGAGAGCCTCCGATGAAGTGCAATTTGCCTGTTACCGGTCGCGAAGTGGATTACCCCGGCGACGCCAACATCCTGTCCACCACCGACTTGGACAGCCGCATTACCTACGCCAATGACGTGTTCATGCAGGTCAGCGGCTTTACCCGCGACGAGCTGCTGGGCCAGCCCCACCACCTGGTCCGCCACCCGGACATGCCGCCCCAGGCCTTCGCGCAGATGTGGCAGGCGCTCAAGGCTGGACGTTCGTGGATGGGCCTGGTGAAGAACCGCTGCAAGAACGGTGATCATTACTGGGTCAGTGCGTTCGTCTCGCCCATCAGCAGTGGCGGGCAGGCGCTGGAGTACCAGTCGGTGCGCACCAAGCCCGGCAGGGAACAGGTGGCGGCGGCCGAAGCCTGTTATGCACGCCTGCGTGAAGGGCGGCGCAGCTGGCGCGAACGCTTGCCAGTGGCGGGCCTGGCAACCCGCCTGTCGCTGGCGGTGGCGGGGGTTGCGGCGCTGGTGATAGGCGCGGGCCAATGGTGGGCAGGGGCGCCACTGCTGGTGTCACTGGTTGAAGTACTTGGCGTGGCGGGCCTTGCCGGCCTGGCCATCCTGCTGTTGCTGCGCCCCTATGAGCGCCTGCGCCGCCAGGCCCTGGCGATTGCCGACAACCCGCTGAGCCAGCTTTTATACACAGGCCGGCGCGATGGCTTGGGCCAGATCGAGTTCGCCATGCGCATGCTCAAGGCGCAACTGGGCGCCGTGGTCGGGCGCATCGGCGACACCTCGTCGCGTCTGGCCGGGCATTCCGGCTCGCTGGTCGAGGCGCTGCACAGCAGCCATGCCAATAGCCTTGAGCAGCAAAGTGAGGCTGACCAGGTGGCCACTGCCATCCACCAGATGAGCGCGAGCGTGGCCCAGGTGGCCAGCAGCGCGCAGATGGCCTCGATGGCCGCCGACCAGGCCGAGGGCGAGACCCAGGCCGGGCACCAGCTGGTGGACCGTAACCGCTGCGCGATCCAGGACCTGGCCGGTTCGCTGGTCGAGGCCGGCGAGGTGATCCAGCAACTGGAAAGCCACAGCAGCGAGATTTCCGGGGTGCTCGACGTGATCCGCGGCATTGCCGAGCAGACCAATCTGCTGGCGCTCAACGCCGCCATCGAGGCGGCGCGGGCCGGCGATCAGGGGCGCGGCTTTGCCGTAGTGGCCGACGAGGTACGTGGCCTGGCGCAGCGCACCGCGCAGTCCACCCATGACATCCAGCACATGATCAGTGCCCTGCAGGACGGCGCCCGCGCTGCCGTGCAAGTGATGCGCGAGAGCAGCGCCCATGCCGGGCACAGCGTCGAGCAGGCGCAACTGGCCAGCGATGCGCTGGACAGCATCAGCGTGCGGGTCAACCAGATCAACGAGATGAGTTTGCAGATCGCCGCGGCGGTGGAGCAGCAGAGCCAGGTCAGCGAGAACATCAACCGCAACATCATCAGCATCCGCCAGGCCAGCGAGGCGACGGTGCAGGTGGGGCAGCGCAGCCATGGCAGCGCCAGCGACGTGGCGGATCTGGCGCAGGACTTGCGGCGGCTGGCGGATGAGTTCTGGCGCAGGTGCCAGTAAGCGCCTTGGTAGCTTGGAGCACCGATCACTGTGGGAGATTGCCTGTGGGAGCGGCTTTAGCCGCGAAGCAGGCGACGCGGTGGATGGCACCGGCTTTGCCGGTGTTCGCGGCTAAAGCCGCTCCCACAGGGGCAGGTGTGGCCAATGGGTAGCGGGCAGATCAGAACCCGATAAAGGCGTAATACACCGGCGTCTCGGCGGTAGTCTGCAACCCATGCCCCTGCAGGCTGCCAGCCAGCTCGCCATCCACCACATGCACCTGCCATTGCGCAGGGTTCTCCACAGGCACCGCGTCCAACGCCGCCGCCAATGCCCCCATGTCCGGTAGCCAGGCGGTAAATCCGTTGCCCTTGAGCGCACTGGTGGTGATCCCCAACGCCTGGCAGATAGCGACCTTGCTGGCGATGTCTTCACGGTCGGCCTGGCGCGACGCCTCGATCAACCCGCGCAACTCGGCATCCTGCAGCAACCCGCCATGGATCAGCTCCGGCCCCTGTTCCCAGGCCTCGGTCGGGCAGTCCTTGCTCTCGGGGCGCAGCGGCAGGTGCGGGTTGATTTCGGCCGGGTAGATGCGGCACACCAGCGGGCGGCTTTCATAGATGCTGCACAGGTCGTCGGCGTCCAGGTTGCGGCAGCGCCCTGGGTTGAACGCGGCGAAGGTCACCGACACGCGTAGCTCGCCTGTGCCGCAGGGTACCGGGTGGGAGCGGCGCAGCACATGTTCGCGCTGTTCCGGCGGCATGCCCGGGCCATCGGCCATGAAGCCTTCGATCAGCACGATCACCTGGCCCCCGGCGCGCGCCCACTGGCCCGCTTCGGCGAGGGTCAGCGGCACATGGTGGCCGGTGCAGCACTTGCCGCAGCCGGTACAGCCGAAACGGATGCTGTCGCTCACTTGCCGGCCGCCCACTCGGTGACGAACGCCTGCTGGCGCTGGCGGTCGTACAGGCACAGCTCGGTGCCGGTGGCGTTGTTCATGTGCTTTTGCGGGTACACGCCTTCGATCAACAGGGCGCTGTAGCCGACCTGGTCGTCGAATTCGGCAGGTTTGCCCAGGGCGTGGGCTTGCTTGAACTGGCTGGCCTTCAGGCAAGCCTTGAGCATGTGCTGGCGCTGGTCGTTCCAGGCCTGGGTGCTGGACGCGTGGGCCGCGCCGCTGAACAGCGCGAATGCAATCAGCAGGGAACTGAGGTATTTCATGTGCGGGTCCGCCGTTGGCTGCGAAGGGCGCGCATTATGCCCGAACGCTCCCCGGCGGCAAGCCGGGGAGTTTGTCGCTGAATATATCAGCGCTCGGCGAACACCACAGCGCGGGCCGCCACCACCAGGCAGTCGGTCAGCTCTGGCGAGCTGAACTTGGTGAGGATGGCGTTGGCCCCGGCTTCCTTGGCCTTGTTGCCGCTCATGGCGCTGTCCAGCGAGGTGTGCAGCAGGATGTACAGATGCTGGAAGTCCGGGGTTTCGCGCAGGGTGCGGGTGAAGGCGAAGCCGTCCATTTCGGACATCTCGATGTCCGAGACGATGATGTTGATCTCCCGCTCGGTGCCTTGCAGCTCCAGCAGTACGTTCATTGCATCCTTGGCGCTGCGTGCGGTGTGGCATTCGATGCCGAGGTTGCGCAGGGTGTGCACCGATTGCTGCAGCGCCACCTGGCTGTCGTCGACCACCAGGATGTTGGCGGCCGCCAGCAGGCTTGCGTCTTCTTCGCTGACTTCGCCCGGGTGCGGCTCGTGCTGCGGCGGGGCGATGCCGTGGATGACCTTCTCGATGTCCAGCACCTGCACCAGGGTGTTGTCGACCCGGGTCACGCCGGTGATGAACGAGCGGTTGCCCGAACCGAACGGCGGCGGCTTGATGTCGGTGCTCAGGCAGTGGACGATGCGGCTTACCGCCTGCACGTGCAGGCCCTGGCGCGAGCGGCTGATCTCGGTGACGATCAGGCAGCCACCGGCGGGGTCTTCCAGCGGCCGTTCGCCGATGGCGCGGGACAGGTCGATCACCGACAGCGAGTTGCCGCGCAGGGTGGCCACTCCTTTGACGTGCGGGTGGGCCTCCGGCAGCTTGGTCAGCGGCGGGCAGGTGATGATCTCGCTGACCTTGAGCAGGTTGATTGCCATCAGCTTGCCGCTGCGCAGGGTGAACAGCAGCAGGGACAGCGAGTCCGCGCGGGCTTTTTGCGTGGCCATGGGCAACCTTCGTTCAGGTAAAGGGGAGGATGCCGGGTTATCGGCTTTTTGACGTCAGGCTTTAGCGTAGTTTGCTATTTGCGGTCCATCGCGGGGCAAGCCCGCTCCCACGGACTGCACCGACCTGTGGGAGCGGGCTTGCCCCGCGATAGCGTATTCAGCGCAATCCCAATCGCTTGGCCAGGCGACTCAGGTTGGCCCGGTCCAAGCCCAGCTCCCGCGCCGCCGCCGCCCAGTTATCACCATGGCGCTTCAGGCACTCCTCGACGATCTGCCGCTGATAGTCATCCAGCGCCTCGCGCAAACCGCCTTCCGGCAGCGGTGCGTCTGCCTGTACTACAGGCGTGGGAAGCTGAGCCTCTGGCTGGACAGCACGCAGATCAATGTCCGCCGCCTCCAAGGTAAGAATCTTCGGCCGTTGCCCATGCTGCCCCAGTGCCTTGAGCGCCGAGCGCCCGATCAAGTGCTCCAGCTCACGCACGTTGCCCGGCCAGTCGTAGGCCAGCAGCGCCGCCTGGGCCTCGGCGGACAGGCGCAGGCTGCCCAGGCCCAGGCGCGAGCGATTCTGTTCCAGGAAGTAGCCGGCCAGCATCAGCACGTCGCGGCCGCGCTCGCGCAGCGGTGGCACCTGCAACGGATACACGCTGAGGCGGTGATAGAAGTCGGCGCGGTAGCGGCCGTTGCGTACCTCTTCGGCGAGGTCGCGGTTGGTGGCGGCGATCAGGCGCACGTCCACCTGGTGATCGCGGTCCGAGCCCAGCCGTTGCAGTTGGCCGCTCTGCAGCACCCGCAGCAGCTTGGCCTGCACCGCCAAGGGCAGTTCGCCGACCTCGTCGAGGAACAGCGTGCCGCCGTTGGCCAGTTCGAATTTGCCGCGCCGCTCGCCGTGGGCGCCGGTGAAGGCACCGCGCACGTGGCCGAACAGTTCGCTTTCCACCAGGGTGTCGGGCAGGGCGGCGCAATTGAGGCTGATCAGCGGCTTGTCGGCGCGCTTGCTGGCGCGGTGCAGGGCCTGGGCCACCAGCTCCTTGCCGACACCGGTTTCGCCGGTGATCAGCACGGTCAGGTCGCTGCCGCCAACCAGGCGGATCTCTTCGACCAGGCGCTTGTGCGCCTTGCTCTGGCCGATCAGTTCCTTGTCCTGGCCGCTGGCCTGGCGGTACACCTCGGCGCGCTGGTGTTCATCCTCGGCGCGCAGGGCCAGGTGCTCGATGCGCTCGGCCACGGTGACGGTGGCGGCAGCCAGGCTGGCGAACGCCTGCAGCGCCTCCAGCTCCAGGCTCTGGAACTGGCCGGGGGTGAGGGCATCCAGGGTCAGCAGGCCCCAGGGCTGTTCGTCGACCATCAACGGGCAGCCCATGCAGTCGTGTACTTCCAGGTCGACATGCTCGGCGTTGACCAGGCCGTCGTAAGGGTCGGGCAGTGGGCTGTCGCTGGCGAAGCGGGTGGGTTCGGGGCGGCTGAGCAGGATCTGGAAGCGCGGGTGCTCGTCGACTCGGAAGCGTCGGCCGAGGGTATCGGGCGACAAGCCATCAACCGCCAGCGGCACCAGCCATTCGCCATCCAGGCGCAGCAGCGCCGCGGCGTCGCACGGCAACAGGCCGCGCATGGCCTGCAGCAGGCGGCGATAGCGCTCCTGGTCGGGCAGGTCGCAGGACAGGTCGCTGACCAGGGGCAGCAGGGCGGTGAGCAGGGGCTTTGCAGTCATATGGACTCCATTTGGTCGAAATGACTATACGCTTGAGTGTGTCGTTTTGACACTCATATGCTCAAGAGCCTGATTTTATTGGCTTTTAAAGTTGGCACGATTGCTGATAAGTCAAAGGCAACCATTCGAAGCCAAAGGCTCAGGAGTTGCAGCAATGCTCAATGCCGAACAACGTGCAATCATCAAGGCCACTGTTCCTCTGCTGGAAAGCGGCGGCGAAGCGCTGACCACCCACTTCTACAAGATGATGCTCAGCGAGTTCCCCGAGGTGCGCCCACTGTTCAACCAGGCCCACCAGGCCAGCGGCGACCAGCCCCGTGCCCTGGCCAACGGCGTGCTGATGTACGCCCGCCACATCGACAAGCTTGAACAGCTCGGTGGCCTGGTCGGCCAGATCATCAACAAGCATGTGGCCCTGCAGATCCTCCCCGAGCACTATCCGATCGTCGGCAGCTGCCTGTTGCGCGCCATCGAGGAAGTGCTGGGCAAGGACATCGCCACCCCTGAAGTGATCGCCGCCTGGGGCGCCGCCTACGGCCAGCTGGCCGACATCCTGATCGGCGCCGAAGAGAGCCTGTACAAGCAGAAGGAAGAAGCCGCCGGCGGCTGGCGCGGTGCCCGCGAGTTCCGCCTGGTGCGCCGCGTGCAGGAAAGCAGTGAGATCGTCTCGTTCTACTTCGCCCCGGTGGATGGCAAGCCGGTGCTCAAGGCCGAGCCGGGCCAGTACATCGGCCTGCAGCTGTTCATCGATGGCGCCGAGCAGCGCCGCAACTATTCGCTGTCGGCCCTGTGCGACGGCGAGCAGTACCGCATCAGCGTCAAGCGCGAAGCGGGCGGCAAGGTGTCCAACTACCTGCATGACGGGCTGATGGTGGGCGACACCCTGCAGCTGTTCCCGCCGTCCGGCGACTTCACCCTGGCGGCCAGTGACAAGCCGCTGGTGCTGATCAGCGGCGGCGTGGGCATCACCCCGACCTTGGCCATGCTTGAAGCTGCGTTGAAAACCCAGCGCCCGGTGCATTTCATCCACTGCGCGCGCAATGGTGCTGTGCATGCGTTCCGCGACTGGATCGACGGCCTGGCGGCGCGTCATCCGCAGCTCAAGCGCTTCTATTGCTACGCCGAGGAAGATGGCAGCCAGGCGGCTGATGCCGTGGGCCTGCTGGACCAGGCGCTGCTGGCCGAGTGGCTGCCGGGTGAGCGTGACATCGATGCCTACTTCCTGGGGCCGAAGGGTTTCATGGCGGCGATCAAGCGTCAGCTCAAGGCGATTGGCGTGCCGGAAGGGCAGAGCCGTTATGAGTTCTTCGGGCCGGCGGCGGCGCTGGAGTGATGCACTGATGTCATCGCGGGGCAAGCCCGCTCCCACGTACCGCCGCTCCCACATTGAATCCAGGGGGGCTGGCGTGGGAGCGGCGGTGCGCCGGTGCGACTTGCCCCGCGATGGATTTCATCCCAATCGCTGCGGTTCGGCGTTCCGCCTGGCCTGTCTTGCACGCCATGCTCCCGCCCGTGGGTAATCGAGAACGAAACGGACGTCTGCATTCAGCGTGCAAGGCCGAACAGGCCGAGCGCCGAACCGCAGCGATTGGGCCCAGCCTCTCTTCTATATAAAGAAGTGATGAACGCGGTTACACCCGCGTTCATCTTTAATCCTCCTTTAATCACTGTATCCTTCACTCCCGAGTGTCGAGGGGCTTGTCCCTGTCCGGCGCTCGGGCTGCCGTGTTTTTTACGCGCAGCAGTGAACCGAAACCGACCCGCTCGGTCCTAGGTCATCAATGGATAGCCGCGCTCACCGTGCCTCGACGCAGTCACAGGTCCACTCCAGCGTGTAGACTTGGCGCCCCTCGGGCAGCCAGCGCTGCCACTCTCCATCGAAGGAATCGGCAATGAACGAACTCTCATCGCGCCTGAACCGCGAACGGCGCTTTCTGGTGCTCCTCGGCCTGATCTGCCTGGCGCTGATCGGCGGTGCCCTGTACATGCAGGTGGTGCTGGGCGAAGCGCCTTGCCCGCTGTGTATCCTGCAACGCTATGCCTTGCTGTTCATCGCGATCTTCGCCTTCATCGCCGCGGCCATGCCCGGGCGTAAAAGCCTGACCCTGTTCGAGGCTCTGGTGGTGCTCAGTGCCATCGGTGGCATCGTTTCAGCCGGCAACCATGTGTATATACTCGCCAACCCGATGGTCAGCTGTGGTATCGACACCTTGCAGCCGATCGTCGATGACCTGCCGCTGGCCAAGCTCTGGCCGCTGGCCTTCCAGGTCGACGGCTTCTGCTCCACGCCGTACCCACCGATCCTCGGTCTGTCGCTTGCCCAGTGGGCCCTGTTGGCGTTCGTGCTGACGGCCATCCTGGTGCCGCTGGGGATCTACCGTAACCGTCGCCACGAACGCACCGTTCGTTAGACCAAAGTCCTTGTTTGACCCAGGTCTATTGCGCGGCGAGATAAGTAGCAAATCAGCTCCCAGGGTTGCTCTGGATCAAGCCCCAAGCCTTGCGCTACAAGGGTTTCAGGGCTACTGCGCGGGGTGCGACAAACTGTCGCGAAGTTGATTTTTGGGGTGCTATTGTTACGGGTTCTGTAAAAGACTGTTGCTCAATAAGTCATAGTCAATGGGGGGCGACCTATCTACAATCGCCCCCAATTTCCGTTCGGCACTGCTTGCGAGTCGCAGGATTGAAGGAAGCCGCAGCGCTTTCTTATTGCTGACTTCGACAAGTTTCGCCCAACGGCGATCCGGGCGGACACCCCTCCGCGTTTTCCCGCACCAAATGGACTTGGTCTGAAGTACAGGCCGTTTGCCTACGAAACCATAAAGCACCGTATAGCCGCTCGCGCCCAGGTCCAGCAGTCGGACCCCAGGCAGGGGCGAATTCGGGCTCGAAATGCTAACGCTTGGCAGGACGAAGTGTTGGCTACCAAAACACAATTGCATTGAAGCAAGCTGATCTAGAGGTCGTGAGATGAGTAAAAAGCGTTACCCCAGACTGTTTGGCATATTGCCCTTTTTAGGCATGCTTTTACTCAGTGGGTGCAACTGGACCCTGCTCGACCCGAAGGGCCAGGTAGGCATTGAGCAGAAGAACCTGATCCTGATCGCCACCGGCCTGATGCTGCTGGTGGTAATTCCCGTGATCATCATGACCCTGGCGTTCGCCTGGAAGTACCGTGCTTCCAACAAGTCCGCCACCTACACCCCTGACTGGTCGCACTCGACCAAGATCGAGGCCGCGGTGTGGATCATCCCGATCCTGATCATCATCGCCCTGGGTTATGTCACCTACCACTCCACCCACAAGCTGGACCCGTACCGTCCACTGGATTCCGATGTGAAGCCGGTGCAGATCGACGTGGTCGCGCTGGACTGGAAATGGCTGTTCATCTACCCGGAACAAGGCATTGCCACGGTCAACAAGATCGTCTTCCCGGCCAACACCCCGGTCAACTTCCGCGTCACCTCGGACGCCGTGATGAACTCGTTCTTCATCCCGGGCCTGGGCGGCCAGATCTACGCCATGGCTGGCATGACCACCAAACTGCACCTGATCGCCAACGAGAACGGTGTGTTTGACGGTATCAGCGCCAACTACAGCGGCGCCGGTTTCACCGGTATGAAATTCAAGGCAACCGCCACTTCGCAAGCTGACTTCGATGCATGGGTCGCTGAAGTGAAGGCCTCGCCGAAGAAGCTGGACAAGGCCGAATACGAAGCCCTGGCCAAACCAAGCGAAAACAACCCGGTCGCGCTGTACAGCGAGGCACCGGCTGACCAGTTCCAGCGCATCGTCGACAAGTACGAAGGCATGAACCGCGGCAAGCCGGTCCACGAAGAAGCAGGCAGCAAAGATCTGGCCACTACCAAGGGTGTGGAATCGAGTATGCAACCAGCTGCCGGTGCAGAGGAGTAAGAGATGTTCGGTAAATTAACTCTGGAGGCGATACCGTATCACGAGCCGATAGTCATGGTGACGCTTGCCATGATCGCGCTCGGTGGTATCGCTGTCGTTGGTGCCATCACCTATTTCCGCAAGTGGACCTACTTGTGGACCGAGTGGCTGACCACGGTCGACCACAAGAAAATCGGCGTGATGTACATCATCGTCGCTATGGTCATGCTGCTGCGCGGCTTCGCCGACGCCATCATGATGCGTACCCAGCTGGCTGCCGCTACCGGTGGCTCCGAAGGCTACCTGCCGCCTGAACACTATGACCAGATCTTCACCGCCCACGGTGTGATCATGATCATCTTCATGGCGATGCCGTTCTTCACCGGCCTGATGAACCTGGCGGTTCCTCTGCAGATCGGTGCACGTGACGTTGCCTTCCCGTTCCTGAACTCCCTGAGCTTCTACCTGCTGCTGGCAGGCGTGCTGCTGGTCAACATCTCGCTGGGCGTTGGTGAATTCGCCAAGACCGGCTGGGTTGCCTATCCGCCGCTCGCGGGCATTCAGTACAGCCCTGGGGTGGGTGTCGACTACTACATCTGGGCGCTACAGCTCTCAGGCTTGGGTACGACGCTTACCGGCGTGAACTTCCTCGTCACCGTGATGAAGATGCGCGCACCTGGCATGAAGCTGATGGACATGCCGATCTTCACCTGGACCTGCACCTGGGCCAACGTGCTGATCGTCGCTTCGTTCCCGATCCTGACCGCTGCACTCGCCCTGCTGACCGTTGACCGTTATCTGGACTTCCACATTTTCACCAACGAGCTTGGTGGGAACCCGATGATGTACGTCAACCTGTTCTGGGCCTGGGGTCACCCTGAGGTTTACATCCTGATCCTGCCGGCCTTCGGCGTGTTCTCGGAAGTGACTTCGACGTTCTCTGGCAAACGCCTGTTCGGCCACCACTCGATGATCTACGCATCGGGCGCCATCGCCATCCTCGGCTTTGCGGTCTGGCTGCACCACTTCTTCACCATGGGTGCCGGCGCCAGCGTCAACACCTTCTTCGGCCTGGCGACGATGCTGATCTCCATTCCGACCGGTGTGAAGCTGTTCAACTGGCTGTTCACCATGTACCAAGGCCGTGTGCGCTTCACCGCACCGATGCTCTGGACCCTGGGCTTCATGGTCACCTTCTCCATCGGTGGCATGACCGGCGTACTGCTGGCCGTTCCAGGTGCTGACTTCGTTCTGCACAACAGCCTGTTCGTTATCGCTCACTTCCACAACGTGATCATCGGTGGCGCGGTATTCGGCTACATCGCCGGTTTCGCCTTCTGGTTCCCGAAAGCCTTCGGTTTCACCCTGAACGAGAAGTGGGGCAAAGCTGCCTTCTGGTTCTGGCTGTCGGGCTTCTACGTTGCGTTCATGCCGCTGTACGCCCTGGGCTTCATGGGCATGACCCGTCGTCTGAACCACTCCGACAACCCACTGTGGGAACCCTACCTGTACGTAGCCGTTGTCGGCGCCGTGCTGATCCTGTTCGGTATCGCTTGCCAGCTGATCCAGATCTTCGTGTCGGTTCGCGACCGCAAAGACAACATGGACGTCACTGGCGACCCATGGGGCGGCCGTACCATCGAGTGGTCCACTTCGTCGCCACCTCCGTTCTACAACTTCGCTCACATGCCTGAGAAAGTTGGCCTGGACGCCTGGCACGAAGCCAAGGAAGCCGGCGTTGCGTACAAGGTTCCGGCCAAGTACGAAGCGATCCACATGCCGAGCAACACTTCCACCGGTCTGTTCATGGGTCTGTTCCTGACCGTGTTCGGCTTCGCCTTCATCTGGCACATCTGGTGGCTGGTGGGCGCGAGCCTGGTTGCGACCATCGCGGTCTTCGTTCGCCACGCTGCACGTGACGACCAGGGCTACATGGTTCCGGCCGAAGAAGTGGCGCGCATCGAAGGCGAGCGCATGAAGGCGCTGGCCAAGGCTGGTGTACTGCCTGCCGGCGGCGCACGTGTCGAATCGTTTGAACGGGTGTAATCAATGTCCAGTCAAGTAATCCACGGTGCTGCTCATGGTCACGACCATGGGCACGACGAGCACCACCACGACTCGGGCCAGATGACCGTCCTCGGTTTCTGGCTGTACCTGATGACCGACTGCATCCTGTTTGCGTCGCTCTTCGCCACCTACGCGGTGCTGTCCGGCGGTTTCGCCGGCGGCCCGTCGGGTCACGACATCTTCCAGCTCGACTTCGTGCTGGTTGAAACCGCGTTCCTGCTGCTGTCCTCGATCACCTTCGGCTTCGCCATGCTGAAGATGTTCGACGGCAAGAAAGCAGGTGTACTGGGCTGGTTGGCTGTGACCTTCCTGTTCGGTGCTGGCTTCATCGCGATGGAAATCTACGAGTTCCATCACCTGATCGCTGAGGGCTACGGCCCGCAGCGCAGCGGCTTCCTGTCGGCGTTCTTCGCGCTGGTCGGTACCCACGGTCTGCACGTGACCGCCGGTCTGATCTGGATGGCGATCATGATGTACCAGATCAACAAGCACGGCATCACGCCGACCGCCAAGACCCGCATGAGCTGCCTGAGCCTGTTCTGGCACTTCCTCGACGTGGTCTGGATCTGCGTATTCACCGTCGTCTACCTGCTGGGGGTTCTGTAATGGCTAACGCACACGACACTCATCACGAAGGTAATCACGGCAGCGTGAAGTCCTACATGATCGGCTTCGTACTGTCGATCATCCTGACCGCGATCCCGTTCGGCCTGGTGATGTACCCGAGCCTGCCGAAGAACCTGACCGTCCTGATCGTGGTGGCCATGGCCGTCATCCAGGTGGTAGTGCACCTCGTGTACTTCCTGCACATGGACCGCTCGAAAGAGCAGCGCTCCAACGTGTCGACGTTCCTGTTCACCGTTCTGGTTATTGCACTGTTGGTCGGCCTGTCGCTGTGGATCATGTTCAGCATCCACTTCGAAATGATGGCCAAGTGAGGTAAGACTGCATGTCCGTGAAGCACTTTATCCAAATCACCAAACCGGGGATCATTTTCGGTAACGTGCTTTCCGTGGCAGGCGGGTTCTTCCTTGCCGCGAAGGGCCAAGTGGACTTCGCCCTGTTCCTGGCAGTGGTGATCGGTACCTCGCTGGTGGTCGCGTCCGGATGCGTGTTCAACAACTGCATCGACCGCGACATCGACCACAAGATGGAGCGCACCAAGAACCGCGTCATGGTGCAGGGCGGCATGTCGCTGACCCTCGCGCTGATCTACGCCACCCTGCTCGGGGTGGCCGGTTTCAGCCTGTTGTATGTGCAGGCCAACCCGCTGTCGGCGTTCTGCGCCCTGGTTGGCTTCGTGGTCTACGTCGGTTTCTACAGCCTCTGGCTGAAGCGCAAATCGGTGCACGGTACCCTGGTCGGCAGCCTGTCCGGTGCCATGCCTCCGGTGATCGGCTACTGCGCCGTGAGCAACAGCTTCGACCTGGCTGCAGTGACCCTGCTGGTGATGTTCAGCCTGTGGCAGATGCCGCACAGCTTCGCCATCGCCATCTTCCGCTTCAAGGACTACAGCGCCGCCAACATTCCGGTTTTGCCGGTGGCGCGCGGTATCCTCGCGGCGAAGAAGCAGATCGTGCTGTACGTGCTGGCCTTCGTGCTCGCCACCCTGATGCTGACCCTGGGCGGCTACGCCGGCCTGGGTTACCTCGCCGTGGCAGCCGCCATGGGCCTGTACTGGCTGTACATGGCCTGGGGCGGCTACAAGGCCGAGGACGACAGCAAGTGGGCGCGCAAGGTCTTCGGCTTCTCCATCCTCACCGTCACCGCCCTGAGCGTGATGATGGGTGTGGACAGCCAGACCGCAGCCGATGTGCTGATGACCTACGCACGCTGACCGATGACTGATTCAGAAAAACGCCCCGGCTTGCCGGGGCGTTTTTTTTGCCTGGAAAAAATTCATCGGGACGGAGTTGACATCGTTACCCACTTTGCCGGAATTTATCCGCCGCGGGTCAGGATGACCCGGCGGTGAAGTTACCGCGTTTCCTATTCAGACAAAGGATTGTTCCATGACCGAACCGAGCCTTGCGCTTTCGGCGTGTGGCGCATTGCTGCGCCAGCGTCACCCCGTTGCCCACCTGGACACCGCGCTCGCTATCTTGCAATGCTTGTTCAGCCGCCGCAGCCTGGCGCCTGGGCAAGACCCTGCGCTGGACGAAGCCGCGCTCGCGCCACATCTGCCCAAGGTCCTGGCCGCGCTCGAGCAGGGCCTGCCGATCGAGATGGTGTTGCCGGCATTCCCAGGCAAGTCACCCAATCGCCAGAAAACCCTCGGCCCGTTGCCGGACCTGGCCGAGCACCACGCCATCGACGAACTGCACCGGCTCTGCGAAGAGATTAAAGCGCTGCATGCGCCTGGCGCGGTGATCCATATCTGCTCCGACGGCTACGTGTTCTCCGACCTGGTGCGGGTGCCCGACACCCACGTCCAGGCCTACACCGACGACATCCAGCGCTACGCCGACCAGCACTATCCGGGCAGCTTCACCCTGTTCGACCTGAAAGACGCCTACCCGCACCTTGGCTGCCTGGACTCCATGCGCGAAGAACTGATGATCGAGCACGGCCAGTCGCTGCGCGCGTTGCAGCAACGCTTCGAGTCCGAGGACCACATGATGTTGATGTACTGCGGGATCCACCGCTTCCTCGCGGAGGACTACTCGGGCCTGGCGGACTTCGCCGGCATGAGCATGAACGCGGTGAAAAAGGTAGCCAAGCCGGCCTCCCAGCGGGTGATCCAGCGCAGCGAAGCCTGGAGCGCATTGCTGCAGGAGCGCTACCCGCACTGCCTGCGTCTGTCGATCCACCCGCAGCTGGCGGTGTCGAGCAAGATCGGTATCCGCCTGGTGCCCACCAGCGACCTGTGGCGCACCCCCTGGCACTCGGTGGCCATCAAGCGCCGCGGCGTGGTCACCCTCGAGCGGCGCAGCAACGTCGATGAACGCTACAGCCGCCTGGTGTTCCGTCGCGGTCGCCCCTGCCATTACGCGAGCGTGCACTGATGATGCGGCTGAGCGAAGCGCAAGCGGTGCTGTTCGACCTGGACGGCACCCTGGTGGACACCCTGCCGGATATTGCCTGGTGCCTGAATCACGTATTGGCGCAGCACCAGTTGGCCGCGCTGCCCGAGACACGGCTGCGCGCCCTGGTCGGCGGAGGCGTGGCGGCGATGATCGAACAGGTGGCGCTGGAACAGGGTACGCCGGACGCCGGGCGCCTGCTGGCGGACTACAGCGCCTGTTACCGTCAGCACCTGGTGCAGTTCTCCCGCCCCTATGCCGGCATCGAGCAGTTGCTCGAATCGCTTGCGGCGCGCGGCCTGCCCATGGCCGTGGTCACCAACAAGTCTCACACCCTGGCCCGGCAAGTGCTGGAGCTGCTGTTGCCGGCCACGGCCTTCGACGCAGTCATCGGGCATCAGCCGGGTCAGCCGTTGAAACCGGCTCCGGACGCCGCGTTGCAGGCGGCCGAGCGGCTTGGCGTCGCCCCTGGCGACTGCCTGTTCGTCGGTGACACGACTATCGACCTGCTGACGGCGCATGCCGCCGGAATGCCGGTAGTCGCTGCCGGCTGGGGTTATGGCGAGCCCGAGACATTGCGAGCCCACCGCCCGCAGGCGTACTGCCAGGCCCCTGATCAGCTGCTCGCGGCCTTGTGCCCGGCGGCTGTCTCCCTCTTGAGCCAACCCATGGAACGGGCCGGTTCGTTGTAACACCACCAAAGGACGACAAGACATGCATGACCAAGACAGCTGGATCGCAGCCGTCAGCCAGGTGCTGGACGGCTATCTGCTCAAGGCCGAGGGCGACCGTTTCGCCGACACCGGCAAAGCTCGCCTGGCCCAGGGCCTGGCCCGTTGCTTCGCACGCGGCGAGCCGGTGCGCATGGTGCTGCCGGGCTTTCCCTGCAAGTCGCCGAACGACCGCGACAAGACCTTCGGCGTGTTGCCGGACTACGGCGAGGTGATGGCCATCGAGCGCCTCGACCGCCTCGGCCAGGAGATCGCCGCGCTGCACGCGCCAGGCTGCGAGATCGCTATCCTCAGCGATGGCACCACCTTCAACGACATCGTCGGTGTGCCCGACGAGGTACGCCGCGCCTACAACCAGGCGCTGCGCAGCCTGTGCGTCACCCATTGCATCCGCTGGGTGAGCATGGAAGATCTGTTCCCCCAGGCCAGCAGCCCCGAGGCGCTGCGCGCGACCCTGGTCAAGCAGGCGCGCCTGCCGTGGAAGCACGTCGAGGCCCTGATCGAGCAATGCCAGCACGACGACACCCTGGCCCGCAGCCACGACAAGCTGTGCAGCCATCTGTACAACGACCTGCGCCTGTGCGGCGAGCCCGGGCAGGACCGCGACGAGCACCTGCACCAGATCTCCCACAAGGCCTTCCAGATGATGCTGCGCGGCCAAGCGCTCAACGCGGCGGTCGATCGCTTCTTCCCCGAACACATTCGCCTGTCGGTGCATCAGTACGACAATGCCGGCCCCAAGTTCACCCTGGCCCTGGCCGAGGGCTTGGGCCAGGTCGTCAGCCCCTGGCACGCGGTACCGGTGCGCCAGCTCGACGGCGGCCAGGCACTGCGCGGCCATGCCGAGATCGATAGCGCCCGGCACGTGCAGGTGACCTGGCAAGGACGGCCGTGGCTGCTGCATGAAACCTGCGGCGAGGCGCTGGAGGGCTATCGCTTCGAGCTGCAGAAGCTACCGCTGTTCGGCCTGGTGGTCAGCGCACCCTCGGGGCAGGGCCCGCAACAGCTCAGCACCGAGACCTTGCAGGCGCTGGTGCGCAGTTTCGGCTTCGTCTGCCTGCGAGGTTGCGAGTACGCCGAGCAGTCCGACTTCGCCGCCGACTGCGCGCGCTTCGGCACCATCTACCGCTGGGCCTTCGGCGAGGTGCACGTGGTCAAGCCGGCCGACCGGCCCCAGGGCGTGGTGCATTCGCTGGAGAAGACGCCGCTGCACTGGGACCTCAACCTGCTGCCCGACAGCGACCCGCTGGTGCAGCGCGATCCCAAGTTCTGCGCCCATACCTTCATGCTCTACTGCAAGACCCCGCCGCAGCCCGGGGAAGGGCAGACCACCATCGTCGACAGCCGCAACGCCCTGCGCCAGGTCGGGCTCAAGGTGGCCCGGCAGTGGCAGGGCGTCGACATCACCTACTACACGCGCATGACTTATTTCGGCGGCTCGCCACGTACCTATCCACTGGTGGACCGCGACCCCCGCACGGGCGAGCCGGTGCTGCGTTACCAGGAAGGTTGCGAGTCGTCGCTGCAGACCTTGGAGCAGCAAGTGCAGGGGGGCGATGAGGCGTACCAGCGCGGGTTGATCGAACAGCTCGATGGGCTGGTCTACGACCCTCAGTGCCTGATCGCCCATGAGTGGGCGGCGGGCGACCTGGTGCTGATCGACAACTACCAGACCCTGCATGGGCGCCTGCCCATGAGCGCGGCCTCGGCTTCGCGCGAGTTGTGGCGGGTGCAGGTTTATTGATTCATTGAACTGACTGTGGGAGTGGGCCGCGAATTCGAGGGTGGATCCACCGACGCATTCGCGGGTAAACCCGCTCCCACAGGGAAATCGTCGATTTTGAATTTTCTGTTTTTTCAAATTTTGCGCCTGAAAATTTTTATAAAAACAGAAAATTATCCTTTGCGAATTTTACTTGGCGGGATTATCTTCTGATTCGGCCGCCGCAGCGGCCAACGTCGCTCGGACGGTTCCGGGCGCTTACGTCTCCAGAGGAAACCATGGCCAATCCAGGTTCGCCGCGCCGTTTCGCGCGCATCGATCGTCTGCCCCCCTACGTCTTCAACATCACTGCCGAGCTCAAGATGGCTGCCCGCCGCCGTGGCGAGGACATCATCGACCTGAGCATGGGCAACCCCGATGGTGCCACCCCGCCGCACATCGTCGAGAAGCTGGTGCAGGTCGCACAGCGTGAAGACACCCATGGCTATTCCACCTCGCGCGGCATCCCGCGCCTGCGCCGGGCCATCTCCAACTGGTACAAGGACCGCTACGAGGTCGAGATCGACCCGGAAAGCGAAGCCATCGTCACCATCGGCTCGAAAGAGGGCCTGGCGCACCTGATGCTCGCCACCCTCGACCAGGGCGACACCGTGCTGGTGCCCAACCCCAGCTACCCGATCCACATCTACGGCGCGGTGATCGCCGGCGCCCAGGTGCGTTCGGTGCCGCTGGTGCCGGGCGTGGACTTCTTCAACGAGCTGGAGCGGGCGATCCGCGAGTCGATCCCCAAGCCGAAGATGATGATCCTCGGCTTCCCGTCCAACCCCACTGCCCAGTGCGTCGAGCTGGACTTCTTCGAGCGCGTGGTGGCCCTGGCCAAGCAGTACGACGTGCTGGTGGTGCACGACCTGGCCTACGCCGATATCGTCTACGACGGCTGGAAGGCGCCGTCGATCATGCAGGTGCCGGGGGCCAAGGACATCGCGGTGGAATTCTTCACCCTGTCCAAGAGCTACAACATGGCCGGCTGGCGGATCGGCTTCATGGTCGGCAACCCGGAGCTGGTCAGCGCCCTGGCACGCATCAAGAGCTACCACGACTACGGCACCTTCACCCCCTTGCAGGTGGCGGCCATCGCCGCACTGGAAGGCGACCAGCAGTGCGTGCGCGACATCGCCGAGCAGTACCGCCAGCGCCGCAACCTGCTGGTCAAGGGCCTGCACGAGATGGGCTGGATGGTCGAGAACCCCAAAGCGTCGATGTACGTCTGGGCCAAGATCCCCGAGCAGTACGCACACCTCGGTTCGCTGGAGTTTTCCAAGAAGCTGCTGGCCGAAGCCAAGGTCTGCGTGTCGCCGGGCGTGGGTTTCGGTGACTACGGCGATGACCATGTGCGCTTCGCCCTGATCGAGAACCAGGACCGCATTCGCCAGGCCATCCGCGGCATTCGCCAGATGTTCCGGGCCGATGGTTTGACCAGCAAGTAAGCAGGTCCGACCTGATCGCGGGGCAAGCCCGCTCCCACGCCGTCTGGTGATGGCGTGGGAGCGGGCTTGCCCCGCGATGCTTTTACGCCGATCAGCGGCGATCTTTTTTTCATTTCCCCCCTTCTCAGCCAGTCGCGCCTGGATTAAAAATAGCGCCGCGGGCGCTCGCCCCGATAACAACAACCTCCCTCCCTGGTCATCATGTCCGAACAGAACCCTTGCCTGACCTGCGGCGCCTGCTGCGGCTACTTTCGTGTGTCTTTCTTCTGGGGTGAATGCCAGTCGGCCGGCGGCCTGGTGCCGGACGACCTGGTGGTACAGATCAATCCGACCCGCGTCGCCATGATCGGCACCGACGCCAAGCCCTGCCGCTGCACCAGCCTGGGTGGCGAGATCGGTAAGCAGGTCGCCTGCGGCATCTACGAGAACCGCTCGAGCCCCTGTCGGGAATTCGATGCGTCGTGGGAAAACGGTGTGCACAACCCTAGCTGCGACGACGCCCGTGCGGCCTACGGCCTGCCCCCCCTGACGCCGCCTGGCGCCAACGAGCCGCATTGGCCGGACGACGGCGCCGAGGTTGCCTGAGGCGCAAGCGAAACGGCGAAGCGGTCACACTCTGGCGACTGGCCATGACCGCTTGTCGGATGGATCCAATCCCGACTGCGCTGCAGCCCGCGTAGTTCGTACCGCCTCGAAATAGTATTAACACCATTTGACCGCCCCGAGCGGCGTGCTGTCCGTGCTTGAGCGGCTACACATTTCCACAAAGGAACTTGTAGCCAGGGTCAGGCGTTTCGGCCGGCGTGCGTCGCGCTGCTGCAGCACCGCGATACACGTATTCAAGGACTGAATGACCTGATCCACGAAGGAGCTCTCCGTGGACAGAAGTGTTGCCGCCCGTTTGCCTGCCCGTCTCTCGCAATTGTCCCTGGCCGTCAGCCTGGTTGTCGGGGGCATGGCCGTTTCCCTCAACAGTGAACAGGCGCTGGCCGTCTGTAGTGCGGCAGGGTCCATCATCACCTGCAACGGCGCGGCCAACCCACTGGCGCCGAGCTATAGCAACGGCGGCAGTGGCCTTACGGTCAACGTCAACCCGGGCGCCGGCCTGGGCACGCTGCTGGGGGTTGGCGGTACCTCGCTGTCGCTGGCGGGCAACAACAACACCCTGAACAACTCCGGCACCATCGACCCGACCTTGCTGGGGTTGCTGAGCATCCAATCCACTGCCGTGCTGATCGGCAACACCGGCACCGGCAGCACCCTCAACATCAACAACAACGCCACGGGCGTGATCAAGGGCACCGGTGCCTTGCTCGGCGCGAACCTGCTGAACCTCACGGGCATGGCGCTGGATGTGCGCAATGGTGCATCTGGCACCACCACCATCAGCAACGCCGGCAGCATCGGCTCCTCGGCGCTGGCCAGCCTTACCCTGGTGAGCGAAGACACCCCGGTGATCGCCGTGACCGGCGGCAGCACGGTGAACTTCACCAACACCGGCACCATCCTCGGCCGTGCAGCCTTCGAAGCCTCTGCGGCAGGCAACACCTTCACCAACGCCGGCACCATCACCGGCAGCCTGGCGATGGGTGCCAACAGCACCAACCGTTTCAACGCCATCACCGGTTCCAGTGTCGGTGCCGGGCTGGGTGTCGGCGTGGCCCTGCTGGTCACCAGCAATCCAAACCTCGCCTTCGCGGCGGCGGGCAAGATCGACGGCGGTGCCGGCGGCACCAACACCCTGGCCCTGCAAAACGCCATCGGCGGCGGCAGCGGCACCGGTGGCAGCGGCACGATCAACGCCAGCAACTACATCAACTTCAGCCGCCTGATCGTCGACAGCGGCACCTGGAGCCTGCTCGGTCAGGTGCTCAACGGCACCACCCTGACCACCCTCAACGGCGGCCTGGTCAACTTCGATAACTCCAACGCTTTCGGCGCCGGCGCCATTACCGTCAACGGCGGCGGCCTGGCAGGCACCATCGGCGGGCTGAGTCTGAGCAATGCGCTGACCCTGAACGCCGGCCTGAACGTCGGCGGCACCACCGACATGGCCCTCAACGGAGTGGTCAGCGGTGTTGGCGGGCTGACCAAGACCGGCACCGGCCTGCTCACCCTCGGCGGCACCAACACTTACAGCGGCGGCACCACCTTGACTGCCGGCGGCCTCAACCTGACCAGCGCCGCGGCGCTGGGCTCTGGCGGGCTTACCGTCAGCGGCGCCGGCAGCCTGCAAGGCAGCGTGCCGCTGGTGCTGAACAACGCCGTGGCACTCAACGCGGCCCTCAGCCTGCCTGGCAGCAACGCCCTGACCCTGGGCGGTGTGCTCAGTGGCAACGGTTCGCTGGTCAAGAGCGGCAGCGGCAACCTGACCCTCAACGGCAGCAACACCTTCAGCGGCGGTACCACCCTGGCGGGCGGCACGCTCACCCTCGGTAACAGCGCAGCGCTTGGTACGGGTGCCCTGAGCCTGACCGGCAATGGCACCCTGGATACCACGGCGGCCATGACCCTGGGCAACGCAATCAACCTGGGCAGCAGTGCCCTGACCTTGACGGGCAGCAACGCACTCACCCTCAACGGCGTGATCGGCGGCACCGGCAGCCTGATCAAGAACGGCGTCGCCGACCTCACCCTCAACGGCGTCAACACCTACAGCGGCGGTACCAGCCTGGCCGCCGGCAAGCTCACCGTCGGCAACAGCGCCGCGCTGGGCACCGGTGCCCTGTCCTTGACCGGCAACGCCAGCCTCGATGCCAGCACCGCAGTCAGCCTGGGCAATGCGATCAACCTGGGCGCCAATACCCTCAACCTGCTGGGTACCAGCGCCACCACCCTGGGTGGCGTGATCAGCGGCACTGGCGCGCTGGTCAAGAACGGTGCCGGCGACCTGGCCCTGAACGGCAACAACACCTTCAGCGGCGGCCTGACGCTAAACACTGGCAAGCTTACCGTCGGCCACAACAATGCCCTGGGCGGTGGCGCGCTGACCCTGGGCGGCAATGCCAGCCTCGATGCCAGCACCGCCGTCATCCTGGGCAATGCCGTCAACCTCGGTGCCAACACCCTCAGCCTGCTGGGTACCAGCGCCACCACCCTGGGCGGGGTGATCAGCGGCACCGGCGCGCTGGTGAAGAGCGGCAGCGCCGGGCTGACCCTCAACGGCAACAACACCTTCAGCGGCGGCACCACCCTCAATGCCGGTGTGCTGACCGTCGGCAACAACAACGCCCTGGGTACCGGTGCGCTCAGCCTGGGGGGCAACGCCAGCCTCGATGCCGGCGTGGCGGTCAACCTCGGTAACGCCATCAACCTTGGCGCCAACACCCTGAGCCTGCTCGGCACCAGCGCCACCACCCTGGGCGGCGTGATCAGCGGCACCGGTGCATTGATCAAGAACGGCGGCAGCAACCTGACCCTGGCCGGTGCCAACACCTTCAGCGGCGGCCTGACCCTCAACGCCGGTACGCTGACCCTGGACAGCGCGGCGGCCCTGGGCACCGGTGCGTTGACTGTCGGCGGTGCATCGACTCTGGCCAATAGCACCGCCATGACCCTGAACAACGGGGTCGTCCTCGGCGCCAACCTGACCCTCGCCGGTGCCAACAACCTCACCCTGGCCGGCAACCTCAGCGGCAGCGCCGGGCTGATCAAGAACGGTGCCGGCACCCTGACCCTCAGCGGCAACAACACCCAGAGCGGCACTACGGCCCTCAACGCCGGCACCCTGGTACTAGGCAGCGCGACGGCGCTCGGCACTGGTGCGTTGAATGCGGCCGCCAACACCACCCTGGATACCTCGGTCGCCGGCCTGAACCTGGGCAATGCCCTGAACCTGGCGGGCAACCTCAACCTTGCCGGCAGCAACGACCTGACCCTCGGCGGCGTGATCGCCGGTGTCGGTGGCCTGACCAAGAACGGCAGCACCACCCTGACCCTCAGCGGCGCCAACACCTACTTTGGCGCCACCAACCTCAACGCCGGGCGCATCGTGGTCGGCAGCAACACCGCGCTGGGCACCGGCACGCTCAACGCCGCCGCCGGCACCAGCCTGGATGCCAGCAGCGCGGTCACCCTCGCCAATACCGTCAACCTGGCCGGCGCCCTGACCATCGGCGGTGGCGCCAACCTCGGCCTTGGCGGCCTGATCAGCGGTGCCGGCAGCCTGATCAAGAACGGCAGCGCGACCCTGACCCTGTCCGGCCCCAATGCCTACCTGGGCGGCACCACCCTCAACGCCGGTGGCCTGGTGCTGGGCAACGGCGCCGCCTTGGGCGTAGGCAAACTGACCGTGGCCGGCAACGGCAGCCTGGACACCAGCGCCGCGCTCAGTGTCGGCAACGCCATCACCCTTGACGCCGACCTTACCCTGGCCGGCAGCAACAACCTCAACCTCAATGGCGTGATCGACGGCACCGGCCGCCTGATCAAGAACGGCAGCTCTACGCTCACCCTCGGCGGGCTCAACAGCTATGCCGGTGGCACCCTGCTCAACGCCGGCGGCCTGGTGCTGGGCAACGGCAGCGCGATCGGCACCGGTACCCTGACCGTGGGCGGCGCGGCGAGCCTGGATAACAGCAGCGCCATCAGCCTGGGCAACAACGTCGCGCTCGATGCCAACCTTACCCTGGGCGGCAGCAATGCGCTGACCCTTGGCGGTGTGCTCAGCGGGGCAGGGCAGCTGATCAAGAACGGCGCTGCCACCCTGACCCTCAATGGCGTCAACAGCTACACCGGCGGCACCACCCTCAATGCCGGTGGCTTGGTCATCGGCAATGGGAGTGCCCTGGGCAGTGGCGCTTTGTCCGTGACCGGCGCCGCCAGCCTCGACAACAGCGCCGTGCTCAACCTCGCCAATAACATCGGCCTGGGCGCCAACCTGACCCTGGGCGGCAGCAACAACCTCACCCTGGACGGGGTGATCAGCGGCACGGGCGGCCTGATCAAGAACGGCCTGGCCGACCTCACGCTGACCGGCAACAACACCTTCAGCGGCGCCATCGACCTGATCGGCGGCAGCCTCACCACGGTCGGTGCGGGTGCCCTGGGCAATGCTTCATCGCTCAATGTCGGCGCCGGTGCCAGCCTCAACCTCGGCAACAGTGCCGCCGTCGGCGGCCTGAGCGGCGCGGGCACGGTGAACGTGGCCGGTGGCGGCAACCTGAGCGTGGGCGGCAACAACCTCAACAACGTGTTCAGCGGCGTGCTGGCTGGCGCGGGTGGGCTGGTGAAGAACGGCAGCGGCAGCCTGGAGCTGTCAGGCGCCAACGTACTGGCCGGCAACACCACGGTGAATGGCGGCCTGCTCAACGTCAGCGGTACGCTGGCCAGCGCCAACACGCAGATCAACAGCGGTGCCAGTCTTGGCGGCACCGGCAGCCTGCTGGGCGCCGTGGACATCGCCAATGGCGCGCACCTGCTGGCCAACAGCGGCGCCACCCTGAATACCGGCGCGCTCACCTTGCACAGCGGCTCGATCCTCGATTTCGGCCTGGCCGGGCCCTCGACCGGCGGCACCGCGCTGGTCAACGTCAATGGCAACCTGACCCTCGACGGCACCCTCAATGTCAGCGACCTCGGTGGCTTCGGCGTGGGTATCTATCGCCTGTTCGACTACACCGGGGCGTTGGTGGACAACGGCGTGGTGTTCGGTGCGATCCCCGGCAGCGTGCTGCCCGGTGACCTGCAGGTACAAACCAGCATCGGCAGCCAGGTCAACCTGCTGGTCGGCGGCGGCTCCAGCACCGTGCAGTTCTGGGATGGTGGCCAGAGCGTGCCCAACGGTGTGATCGATGGCGGCAGCGGCACCTGGAATGGCAGCAACACCAACTGGACCGACGTCAACGGGGTGCTCAACGGCAGCTGGGCCGCCGACTTCGCCGTGTTCCAGGGCACTGCGGGCGACGTCACCGTGGTCGGCACCCAGACCGCCACCGGCCTGCAGTTCGTCACCAATGGTTATCGCCTGATCGGCGCTGGCGGCCTGAATCTGGTCAACGGCAGCAATGGCGCGTTCAGCGTGCGGGTCGATCCGGGGATGACCGCGACCCTCAACATCGGCCTGTCCGGCAGCGGCCAGCTGGCCAAACTGGACAGCGGCACCCTGGTACTCAATGGCGCCAACAGCTACACCGGCGGCACTCTGCTCAACGGCGGGTCGCTGGTGGTCGGCAGCAACACCGCCCTGGGCACGGGTGCGGTCAGCACCGCGGCAGGCACCAGCCTGGACAGCAACACTGCCGTCACCCTCGGCAACGCCTTCACCCTGAACGGCGCGCTGACCGTGGCCGGCAGTGCCGACCTTGGCCTGGCCGGCATCGTCTCTGGCAATGGCAGCCTGATCAAAACCGGCGGCGCCAATCTCACTTTGGGCAACGCCAACACTTACAGCGGTGGCACCACCCTTGGCGCAGGCACTCTGACCTTGGCTAACGCCCAGGCGCTGGGCACCGGCGGCCTTACGATCAGCGGGGCTTCCAGCCTGACCAGCACGGGCGACTTCAGCCTGGCCAACAGCGTCGCGCTGAACGCCAACCTCAACCTACCGGGCACCAGCAACCTCACCCTCAACGGCGCCGTGAGCGGCACCGGTGGACTGATCAAGTCCGGCAGCGGCGTGCTCACCCTCAACGCCAGCAACAGTTACCAAGGCAACACCAACCTCAACGGCGGCACCCTGGTGGTGGGCAGCAACACCGCGCTGGGCACCGGCGCACTGAATGCCTTGGGTGGTACCACCTTGAGCAGCAATGCCAACGTGACCTTGGCCAATCAGCTCAACCTGGCCGGCAACCTGACCATTGCCGGAGCCCAGAACCTGACGCTGGGCGGCAATATCAACGGCGTCGGCGGTCTGACCAAGACCGGCAGCGGCACCCTGACCTTGAACGGTACCAACGGCAACCTGGGCAACACCAATCTCAATGCCGGCACCCTGGTGCTCGGCAGCGCCAGCGCGCTTGGCCTCGGCCAGCTCAACGCGGCCGCCGGCACCACGCTGGACAGCAACACCGCGCTGAACATCGGCAACACCGTCAACCTCGGGGGCAACCTGACCATTACCGGCAGCAACGACCTGGGCCTGGGCGGCCTGGTTACCGGTGCCGGCAGCCTGACCAAGAACGGCGCCAGCAACCTGACCCTCAGCGGCGCCAACACCCTGACCGGTGGCGTGACCCTCAATGCCGGCACCCTGACTCTGGGCAACAACCAGGCGCTGGGCACCGGTACCCTCACCGTTGGCGGCGCTGCCAACCTGGCTACCCTCGGCGCGCTGACCGTGGCCAACCAGGTGTTGCTCAACGGCAACCTGAGCCTGACCGGCAACAACAACCTGGCGCTTAACGGCGTGATCAGCGGCGCCGGAGGCCTGAGCAAAACCGGCAGCGGCAACCTCACCCTCGGCGCCGCCAACACCTACCAGGGCACCACCACCCTTGGCGGCGGCACGCTGACCCTGGGCAACAACACCTCCCTTGGCCAGGGCAACCTGTCGGTGACCGGCAACAGCACCCTGGCCAGCATCGGTGTGCTGCAAGTGGCCAACGCCATCGGCCTTGGCGCCGGCACCACGCTCGGTGTCAACAACACCCAGGCGCTGACCCTCGATGGCGTGATCAGCGGCACCGGTGCCTTGAGCAAGCTCGGCAGCGGTCAGTTGATTCTCAACGGCAACAACACCTATAGCGGCGGCACCAGCCTGCAGGCCGGCAGCCTGCTGCTGGGCAATGCCGGCGCCCTGGGCAGTGGTGCGCTGACCGTCAACGGCGCCGCCGGCCTCGACACCAGCCTGGCGCTGGCGCTGGCCAACGCGATCAACCTGGCCGGGGGCAACCTCACCCTCGGCGGCAGCCAGGCGCTGACCCTCAACGGTGTGGTCAGTGGCACCAACAGCCTGATCAAGAACGGCGCCGCCAGCCTGACGCTCAACGGCAACAACACCTACAGCGGCGGTACCACGCTCAATGCCGGCACCCTGGTGGTCGGCAGCAACACCGCCCTGGGCACCGGTGCCCTGAGCACTGGCGCCAATACCAGCCTTGATGCCAGCGGCGCTGGCGTCACCCTGGCCAACGCCGTGCACCTGGGCGGCGTGCTCAATGTGCCGGGCAGCGCAGATCTCACCCTCAACGGCGTGGTCGATGGCGTCGGCGGCTTGAACAAGTCGGGCGCCGCCACCCTGACCCTCAATGGCGCCAACAACTACCTGGGTGGCACCACCCTGAACGCCGGCCAGCTGGTGGTCGGCAATGACAACGCGCTGGGGCAGGGCGCCCTGACCGTCGCCGGGGCCTCGACCCTGAGCGCCGGCAGCAACGTCACCCTGGCCAACAACGTCACCCTCAACGCCGGGCTGACCGTCGCTGGCGCCAACGACCTGACCCTCAACGGCGTGATCAACGGCACCGCCGGGCTGACCAAGAACGGCAACGGCAACCTGACCCTCAACGGCAACAATGGCTTCCAGGGCGGCCTCCAGCTCAATGCCGGTCGCCTGACCGTGGGCAGCAGCGGCGCCTTGGGCACCGGCACCCTGTCGGTCACCGCCGACGCCACCCTGGCCAACGGCGCGCCCATGGCCCTGGGCAACACCATCGCCCTGAGCAACGGCGCCAACCTGACCGTCGAAGCCGCCAATGCGCTGATCCTGAGCGGCGACCTTGGCGGCAGCGGCAACCTGATCAAGACCGGTGTCGATGACCTCACCCTGGTCGGCGTCAAGACCTTCACCGGCGACGTCGATATCCAGGCCGGCTCCATCACCACCCTTGGCAGCGGCGTGCTGGCCAACGTCGATACCCTCAACGTCGGCGCCAGCGGCCAGCTCAACCTCAATGGCAACGCCAGCCTCGGCAGCCTGACCGGCAGCGGCCAGGTCGATATCGGTATCGGCAGCGTGCTGAGCCTGGGCAGCAACAACCTCAGCAGCACCTTC
This sequence comes from Pseudomonas sp. zfem004, assembly GCF_032621715.1. Classification (NCBI taxonomy): domain Bacteria; kingdom Pseudomonadati; phylum Pseudomonadota; class Gammaproteobacteria; order Pseudomonadales; family Pseudomonadaceae; genus Pseudomonas; species Pseudomonas sp. zfem004. The sequence continues at coordinate 64,099 of NZ_JAVYJF010000026.1, forward strand.
GCCGGCGGCCTCAACGGCCTCGGTGGCCTGACCAAGGTCGGCACCGGCACCCTGACCCTGACCGGCACCGGCAACCTCGCCGACAACACCCAGGTCAATGCCGGCACCCTGAAGATCGATGGCACCCTGGGCAGCAACCTGCTGACCGTCGGCAATGGCGCCACCCTCACCGGCAGCGGCACCGCCAACGCCACGGTGGTCATCAGCAACGGCGGCCACCTGGCCGGGCAAAGCGGCAGCACCCTGGGGCTCGGCTCCCTCGTGCTCAACAGCGGCTCGATCGTCGATGCCGGCCTCGGCTCGCCCGCCACCGGTGGTACCGCACTGTTCAACGTCGGCGGCAACCTGACCCTCGACGGCACGCTCAACGTCAGCAACATCGGCGGTTTCGGCAACGGCGTGTACCGGATCTTCGACTACACCGGCTCACTCACCGACAACGGCCTGGACTTCGGCAACCTGCCCTTTGGCTTCGGCCTCGGCGACCTGAGCCTGCAGACCAGCCTGGCCAACCAGGTCAACCTGCTGGTCAGTGCCAGTGGCCAGAACATCCTGTTCTGGGACGGCAGCGACACCACCGGCAACGGCCAGGTCAACGGCGGCACCGGCACCTGGAACGCCGGCAGCAGCAACTGGACCGACCTCAACGGCACCACCAACAGCGCCTGGAACGGCAGCTTCGCGGTGTTCCAGGGCACCGCCGGCGATGTCACCGTGGTTGGCCCGCAAGCCATCAATGGCATGCAGTTCGTCAGCAACGGCTACCGCCTGCTGGGCGGTGCCGGCGGCGTGCTGAACCTGGTCAACGGCAGCAGCGGCGACACCAGCGTGCGCGTCGACCCGGGTGCCATCGCGACCCTCGACGTGACCCTGGCCGGCAGCGGCAAGCTGAACAAGCTCGACACCGGCACCCTGGTGCTCAATGGCAGCAACAGCTACAGCGGCGGCACCAGCCTCAGCGGTGGCACGCTGATCGTCGGCAGCAACACTGCCCTGGGCAGCGGCGTGCTGAGCACCACGGCAGGCACCACCCTGGACAGCAACAAGACCGTGGCGCTGAGCAACGCCATCAGCCTGGCCGGGCCGTTGAACATCGCCGGCAGCAACGACCTGGCGCTCAATGGCGACATCAGCGGCACCGGCGGCCTGGTCAAGGCCGGTAGCGCCAGCCTGCTGCTGGCCGGCAACAACAGCTACAGCGGCAGCACTGCGCTCAACGCCGGTACGTTGATCGTCGGTTCCAACACGGCGCTGGGCAGCGGCGCGCTCAATGCGGCTGCCGGAACCAGCCTGCAGAGCAGCCAGGCCGTGACGCTGGCCAACAACGTCAACCTGGCCGGCCTGTTCAACGTGCTGGGCAGCAACGACCTGACCCTCGGCGGCACCCTGGCGGGTGCCGGGCAACTGGTCAAGAGCGGTACCTCGGTGTTGACGCTCGCTGGCGCCAATACCTACAGCGGGGGTACCGAGCTGCAGGCGGGCACCCTGGTGGTCGGCAACAACGCAGCGCTCGGCAGTGGTGGCCTGAGCGTCACCGGCAACGCCAACCTCGACAGCAGCAGCGCGGTCACCCTGGGCAACCCGGTGGCCGTCAGCGGCACGCTGAACGTGCTGGGCAGCAACGACCTGCAACTGGCCGGGGTGCTCAGCGGCAACGGCACGCTCAACAAGAGCGGCCTGGCCGACCTGACCCTGTCGGGCAACAACACCTTCAGTGGCATCATCAACCTGCTCGCCGGCAGCCTCAGCACCATCGGCACCACGGCCCTGGGCACCCAGAGCGAGCTCAATGTCAGCAGCGGCGCCACTCTCAACCTGGACGGCAATACCACCCTGGGCGATATCGGCGGCAGCGGCGCCATCCAGATTGCCGCAGGCAACAGCCTGGGCGTGCAGGGCGGCCTGTTCGCCGGTGACATCAGCGGTACCGGCACCCTGAACAAGCTGGGCAGCGATACCCTGACCCTCAGTGGCAGCAACAGCCACAGCGGCACCACCAACGTCCAGGCCGGTGGCCTGGTGGTCAACGGCAGCCTGGCCAGCAACTCGGTCACCGTTGCCAGCGGCGCTACCCTGGGCGGCAGCGGCAGCCTTGGCGGAACGGTGGGGGTGGCTAACGGCGGTACCCTCAGCGCCGCCAGTGGCAGCACCCTGAACGTCGGCAACCTGATGCTCGGTAGCGGCGCCAACTTCAATGCCGCCCTCGGTGCGCCGGTCGGCAGTACCCCGCTGGTCAACGTGGCCAACAACCTGACCCTCGGCGGCACGCTCAACATCACCGACATCGGTGGCTTCGGCGCCGGGGTGTACCGCTTGTTCGCCTATGGCGGCAGCCTGGTCTACAACGGCCTGGCCATCGGCAGCACACCGGTACCCGCCAGCGACCTGACCGTGCAAACCGCCATCGCCAACCAGGTCAACCTGGTGGTCGGCGGGGCCAGCAACCTGTTGTTCTGGGATGGCAGCCAATCCGTACCCAACGGCGTGATCGACGGTGGCAGCGGCACCTGGGATGCCACCAACACCAACTGGACCGACGCCAACGGCGTGCTCAACACCCCCTGGAACGATACCTTCGCGGTGTTCCAGGGCAGCGCTGGCACCGTCACTGTGAACGGCGCCCAGAGCATCGGCGGCATGCAGTTCGTCACTGACGGCTATGTGCTCAATGGCGGCGCCGCCGGCGAGCTGCTCACCACCGGCACCACCAACCTGCGGGTCGATAACGGCGCCACGGCCACCCTCAACGTTGCCCTCAATGGCACCGGCAGCATCGCCAAGTACGACACCGGCACCCTGGTGCTCAACGCCGCCAACGGCTACAGCGGCGGCACCGCGCTCAACGGCGGCACCCTGGTAGTGGGCAACAACAGCGCCCTGGGCAGCGGCGTGCTGACTGCGGCTGCCGGCACCACGCTGGACAGCAACACCGCCGTCACCCTGGCCAACAATGCCGTGCTCAACGGCGCCCTGGCCATTGGCGGCAGCAACGCCCTGGAACTGGCCGGCAACCTCAGTGGTGCGGGCGGCCTGGTCAAGAACGGCAACGCACAGCTCACCCTCAGTGGCAGCAACAGCTATACCGGCGGCACCCTTATCAACGCCGGCAGCGTGGTGGGCGACAGCGACAGCCTCAAGGGCGCCATCGTCAACAATGCCGCACTGACCTTCGAGCAGAACGCCAACGGCAGCTACACCGGCAACCTCACCGGCACCGGCACCCTGACCAAGGCCGGCACCGGCGAGCTGCTGCTCACCGGCAACAACGGCCTCACCGGCGCCACCAACGTCAACGCCGGGCGCCTGGTGGTCAACGGCCGCCTCGACAGCGCCACGGTCACGGTCGCCACCGGCGCCAGCCTGAGCGGCAGCGGCACCCTGGCCGGTGCGGTGCAGATCCAGAACGGCGCCACCCTCGCCGCAGGCCCTGGCAGCACGCCGTTGTCGGTGGGCAGCCTGAGCCTGGCCTCGGGCAGCGCGCTGGACTTCAGCCTCGGCGCGCCGAATGCCGCCACCACGGTGGTGCAGGTGGCCGGCAACCTGACCGTCGACGGCACCCTCAACATCACCGATGCCGGTGGCTTCGGCCCAGGGGTGTACCGCCTGTTCAGCTATGGCGGCACGCTGACCGACAACGGCCTGGTGTTCGGCGCCATCCCCGGCAGCGTGGTCCTGGGCGACCTGAGCCTGCAGACCGCCATCGCCAACCAGCTCAACCTGGTGGTGCAGGGCGCCGCCGGATCGCTGCAGTTCTGGAACGGCAGCCAGACCACCCCCAACGGCAGCATCGGTGGCGGCAGCGGTACCTGGGACTCGGCCACCAACTGGACCAACTCCACCGGCACCACCAGCGATAATTGGGGCGCGCAGTTCGCCGTGTTCGGTGGCCAGGCCGGCACCGTGACCGTGGCCGGCAACCAGGCCTTTACCGGCATGCAGTTCCTCACCAATGGCTATCAAGTGGTGGCCGGCAACAATGGCAGCCTGACCGCCACCAACGGCAGCGGCGGTGCCCTTGCGGCGGTGCGTGTCGATGCCGGCGCCACGGCGCTGATCAGCGCGCCGCTGGTAGGTACCGGCGGTATCGAGAAGCTCGACTCGGGCACCCTGGTACTGGCCGGCGCCAACACCTACAGCGGCGGCACCACGGTCAGCGGCGGTACCCTGATGGGCGATACCACCAGCCTGCAGGGCAACATCCTCAACAACGCCAGCCTGGTGTTCGCCCAGGGCGCCAATGGCACCTTCAATGGCAGCCTGACCGGCACCGGCACCACCACCAAGACCGGCGCAGGCACCTTGCTGTTGACCGGCAACCAGGCCTTCAGCGGCGCCTTCAACGTCAACCAGGGTGTGTTGGAAGTGGGCAATGCCGCCAACCCCGGTGCCAACCTCGCGGCGCAGGTCACCGTGGCCAATGGCGCTGCGCTGACCGGTACCGGCACGGTGGCCAGCCTGGTCAACCAGGGCACGGTGATGCCAGGCAAGGGCGGTGAACTCACCGTCACCGGCAACTTCACCAACGCCGCCAGCGGCAGCCTGCTCGTCGATGTCAGCGGCAACCCCACCAGCTACCTCGACGTCGGCGGCACCGCCAACCTCGGCGGCAGCCTGCAGGTGGTCAACCTGGCCGGCTTCAGTGGCAGTGGCCAGTACAACGTGGTCACTGCCGCGGGCGGGATTACCGGTACCTTCGCCGGCACCAATCTGAGCAACTCGGCGTTCCTCAACAGCGCCGTGGCCTATGGCGCCAACCAGGTGACCCTGTCGCTGAGCCGTAACGGAACCGGCTTTGCCGGGGTCGCGTACACCGGCAACCAGCGCGGCGTGGGCACCGCCCTCAGCGCCCCAGGCGCGCCGGCCGAGTTGATCGGCAATATCCTGCCGATGAGTGCGGCGCAGGCCCGGGCGGCGTACGACAGCCTGTCTGGCGAGATCCACGCCAGCACCGCCAGCGTGCTGATCGAGGACTCGCGCTACGTGCGTGAAGCGGTCAACGACCGCCTGCGCCAGGCCGACTGCACCCGCCAGGACGACCCACGCCGCACCCTGGCACCCACCGCCAACCAGCAGCTCACCAGCGAAGGTTGCCAGGGGCAGGCCGTCGGCTGGATCCGCGCCCTTGGCGGTTGGGGCGACTTTGATGGCAGCAGCAACCACGCCAGTGTCGATCGCGAGCTGCAGGGCTTCATGCTCGGCGTCGACCGGGCGCTGGACGAGCAGTGGAAGGTCGGTGTTGCCGCCGGCTACACCAACTCCAGCATCGATGCGCACCAGCGCCGTTCGGATGCTTCGGTCGACAGCTACCACCTGAGCACCTACCTGGGTTACCAACTGGACGCCTTCGCCGCCCGCCTGGGCGTGGCCTACAGCTGGCACGACATCGACACCAAGCGTGACGTCGAGGTGGGCGCCTACAACGACCGCCTCAAGGCCAAGTACAAGGCTCGCAGCGCCCAGGTGTTCGGCGAAGTGGGCTACGCCATCGACGCCGGCGGCATTGCCCTGGAGCCGTTCGCCGGGCTGGCCTACGTCAACTACGACAGCGATACCGCCCATGAGAAGGGCGGGGCAGGGCGGTTGGAGGGCAGCGTCGATCAGGACGTGACCTATTCGACCCTGGGCGTGCGTGCCGGCAAGCGTATCGAGCTGGCCAATGGCACCGCCATCACCCCGCGTGTGTCGGTGGGCTGGCGGCATGCCTTCGGCGACACCGAGCCTGATGCCGACCTGCGCTTTATCGACGGCGGGGCAGGCTTCAGTACCTCGGGCGTGCCGATTGCCAAGGACGCGGCGGTGGTCGAGGCCGGGCTGGATCTGGCGGTGGGCGAGAGTGGCAAGCTGGGCATCGGGTATTCCGGGCAGCTGTCGAACGATGCGCGTGACCATGGGGTGACGGTGAGTTTCAGCATGGGGTTCTGAGTGGGGTGCTGAACCATCGCGGGGCAAGCCCGCTCCCACGTTCCTGAGTTACCTCCAAGGTTTGGGTTGATGTCCAACCCATGGAGCCAGCTCAGGAACGTGGGAGCGGGCTTGCCCCGCGATCAGTCTGGACTGTGTACGACATTTCCGAATCTGAAACCAAATACTTCAATCGGCCAGCGCTTGGGACCTATCCTACGCGCCTGTCGGAAGGCTCTGCATTGGCTGGGAAATACCTCGGGGGTAACGTCGCTGGGTCGTCACATTTGGCGACCGGGTGTGAGAAGCCCGTGGTGTTTTCAGTAGCAGGCCGCCTGTCATGGCAGCCGTGCGCGTGCAGACTTCGGTCTGGCCGTGGTGCTCTGAACACGGTCTTCTCACCTCGCGTACGGCTGCCACCCTTGTCTGTGAGAAGGATGTCGGTGGTTGCTCATGAAAACTACTTTCAGAGAGTGACAACTATGAAAAAGATCGTCCCCGATCCACCGTATCCGATTCCGTTCATCAGCATCATCAACGACCTCACCGCCGAGCAGGCCATGGCCCATGCCGCCACGTTGATGGAAACCCTCGTCGATACCGTCCACGCCTACGCCGATTGCCCTCCCGAGCTGCATTCGGACATCCTGCTGGACAACGCCTCGGTCCTCACGCAACTGGTGATCGCCCTGATCAACCACGCCAAATCCAAGAGGGCCGCCCCATGAGCGATAAAAGCCTCTACGGCCCGACCGAGGGCAGCACCACCTGCCTGGACCTGTTCTGCATCAAGCCGGGCATCCCGTTCGAACATGCCTTCGGCGAGTTGTCCGCGCTGCTTGGCTGCATCAGGCACCTGACTACAGAAGCTGAAATGGAGGGTGATCTCCAGGCCGGCAGTGCAGCGCGGATCCTGAGCGGGTTGGCCAAGGGGCTGATCGATGACATGGAGTCGGGGATGAGCCAAGGCAAGTAAACCCATCACTTATCGAGACTGCCGGGCAGTCTCGATGTGCCAAGGTCGTGACGCTGTATCGTGGTGGCGCTGCTGCCGTTGCACTGGGCTTGTGAATGGGATGCCAGGTGGGCGTGACCTTCTAATACATAACAACCCACTGTTGCGGAGGACTGTTCTCCAGAACAAGGCATGTTCGAGTGAGTGTTCTGATGTTGTTGTAGGAGGTTTCTTGATCCGCTTCCGGTGCCGTCGGAGGCGTCATCAAGCTGCTAGCGTTCGGCGTTTTCTGCGTACAAAGGAAAGGCCGCATGACCCGCAACCCTATCAAGGGCATCGCCGCAGGTGACCGCCCATGACCTATCGCATCGTGATTCTCGGCAAGGGGCAGGGCCTG